>NZ_JACKZU010000588.1:0-2948 GCF_014222165.1 Nostoc sp. 2RC | reverse complement strand
CTCCCCCCCCTGCCTCCCTCAATTTTTACAGTGCCTAAAAGTGCCAGAAAAAGGGTAATTTGATCTGGAACGTGGAGCCTTGACCCTCATGACTTATTGCATGGATGTGGCCGCGGTGAGCCTTGACAATTTGTTGAGCGATGGCCAATCCCAAGCCAAATCCGCCGCTTTCTCTGGTACGCTCTGTGTCAACTCGGTAAAAGCGATCGAAAATGTAAGGTAAATCTGCCTTTGGAATTCCAATTCCGGTATCAATGACTTGAATTACTGCCCGATCTGAGTGAAGTTCTAAGTTTAACCATACTGTTCCACCAGGCGGAGTGTATTTACAAGCGTTATCCAACAAGTTTTCCACAGCTTGGCGTAATAAATCCGCGTCAGCCCACAAGTTAATGGATTGTTCTGGAAAATGGCTGATGAACTCGATGGAGGCTTTTTCAGCAAAAGTACTATATTGAGCGGCTAAATTCTCTAGCAGGCTATTAAGATTAACTTTTTTGACAGATTCGGTAGTTAATTGTCCTTGGTGCCGAGCCAACAGCAGTAGGTTATTCACTAAGGTACTCATGGACTTGGCACTATCAATGATGTTTTCCACAGAGGGATGGATTTGGGGATAATCTGCCGCCATGAGTAATCCTACTTGGGCATTGGTCAAAATCGCCGAAAGGGGCGATCGCAATTCATGAGAAGCGTCTGAGGTAAAGCGTTGCAGCTGGTTGTAGGCTTCCTGAACGGGCTGCATAGCTATGCCACCAAGTACCCAACCTGTAAGTCCAATTAACCCTTGTGCCACAGGTACAGTCAGGGTCAACATTAACTGAAATTGTCGCAGATCCTTTTGAGTCTGTGTCAGCGGAATAGCAACCTGAAGATAGCCGATGATCGAATTTCCGCCTTCAACAGGTAAGGTAACTTGACGAAGCCAAAGTTCTTCACCTGTTAACGGTTCAAATAACTTGATAGTGAGAAATTCAGATGTTGTTTCTAACTTTTGTGGGGGTGGACTACCAAAAAACCGCTTGAGTTTGCCATTTGGCTCATACCAACGAATATAGACTAGTTCAATATCAGCAGGGTGAGAACCATTACCCAATAGCGGTATGTTGCTCAGATCGACTTGTTTTTCTCCTTGATACAGCCGATACTGCGAACTGGCTGCCATTAACTCTGCTCTTTTATAAAGCAGTTGATCTAATGCATTGAGCTTGTCTTTGACCTCAAGATAATAAATAACCCCAGCAAAGAAAACAAGAATGCACCCCATTGAAAAGGTAAACCAAAGAGCTAAGTTACGACGACTGCGGTTAAACACAACTCAGACTAATTCCTAATTCTGAATTTATTATTAGAGCTTTTTGAAAATCTCAACATCGTTCTGGAGGGTTGAGGCGATAGCCCATACCATAGACAGTTTCAATCCAATCGCCTGCTTTTAATGTTTGCAAACGTTGGCGAAGTTTACGTACTAGAACGGTGATGGCATTGCTTTCTGGCTCACTACCCCATTGCCATACAGCTTGCTCAATTTGGTTGCGAGTGAGTACCTGCCTGGGATGACGCATGAAATACTCTAGTAGTTGAAACTCTTGGCTGGAAAGGTAGACAATCGTCCCTTGGCGCTCCAAAATTAGCGTATCTAGATGGAGTTGCAAGTCTGCTAAGCACAGGCTATCTCCTTGCCAGAGTGGCGATCGCCTCCTCAAAGCCCGCACCCGCGCCATGAACTCTATAATATCAATTGGTTTAACTAGGTAGTCATCTGCTCCAGCATCTAATCCGATGACTTTATCAGGTGTGGTATCTTTTGCCGTAATCATTAATATAGGAGCTGTTTTTCCCGCCGCCCGATACTGTTGACACAAACTCACTCCACTAATCCCAGGTAACATCCAATCCAAAATCACCAGGTCATATTCTTTTTGGGCCAAAAGCCATTGAGCGGTTTCACCATCCTTGACACCATCAACATTGTGTCCAGCCTGAGAAAGAACCGTTTGCAGTGGCATCAATTGTTTAGGATCGTCTTCCGCCAGTAAGATTTTCATCACCTTTGTAGGCATCAGCTTATAAAGAATAATGCATTAAGCCAATTTCAACATCTTTCATCAGTCACAATAAAAGGCAACAGAGAAAGGGGAACAGAGGGTTTTATACAAATCAAATTGTGGATTTGAGATTTGGGATTTGGCAAAATCACAGGTAGGTGTATTGTGTGGCATATTGGCAAACGTTGGCTGCAAGGACTGGGATTAGAATTTTGGTTACCTCTACCACTAGTAGCGATTCTATTTTGGTTTGGCTGTAGTTTTCTCGCTGCTGGGCAGTTAAGTCAATCCTACTCTACACAGAAAAAACTTCAGTCAGATACTCAGCTAGAAGCACGGCTATCAGTCAATGTGTTGCTGATTAACGCCACTGTTAACCGAACTCAGAACATTACCAAGGTAGAAGTGGAAACAGCAGACCGTATCTTAAAGCGATTGGAATTAGAACTACCAACGATAGAATTTAGCCAAATAGAAGTGATAATTGCCCAAAAACTAGGACTACCTCGTCAGGATGTGAGGAAGTTGGTGCGCTATGAAATTGTCAATTAATCAGGAAGTGCGCCCTGTAGAGACGTTGCAATTGCAACGTCTCTACAACGATAAATCAAGGGTTTTAGTGTCTAATCCACATAATGCGTAATTTGAAAAAAGAATCAGACAGACCTATCGTAGGGGCGCATAGCTATGTGCCCCTAAAGATTTTGGATCTGTTGCCAAGAATTTTTGAATCGGTATGACTTGTGCGTAATTCCTGAAATCAAGTTTTTTGGCGATTTTTGCATCAGTCCTATAAGGGAACTCCAAAAAATAAATTGTTCTGATACCAATTTGAAAAAAGAATGCGACACATAGACAAGACCCCTCCCCAACCCTCCCCGATGCTTTGGGGAGGGGTCT
>NZ_JACKZU010000587.1:0-2973 GCF_014222165.1 Nostoc sp. 2RC | reverse complement strand
CGCCAGTCGCTCATGGGGGAAACCCCCAAGACCGCGCTGGCTCACCTTTTCCCCAAACCAAATTCCAGTTTAAAATCTTTAACCGAGCAGTATTGGGGGTGGGGGGACTTGTACTGAGCGGAGCCGTTGGCGCAGCCTCTCGCAGAGAAGTATGGGGAGACTTGTACTGAGCGGAGCCGTTGGCGCAGCCTCTCGCAGAGAAGTATGGGGGGATGGGGAGATAAGGGAAAGAACTTTTCACTTGTACCTATTGCCTTCTAACTCCTAACTCTTAACTCCTAACTCTTAACTCCTAACTCCTAACTCCTAACTCCTAACTCCTAACTCCTAACTTCTAATGGCTAGTGGTTGTAAGGACGATAATTTTGGACGAAGAATACAGGGATCGATGCCTGCTTTATGTGCCACTAATATGCCCACTGCCTCTAAATATGAGTTTACCTCTATGGCTTTGATCCCCAAAGGTTGGGGAGGAACTTTTATAACAGTTTTATTTTCTTCTACTGTAATTATTTGGCATCGTGTTTGGCTGAGGCTGAGTAAGGCGCTACTACCACAGGCGTTTGCAGGCACGATGGCAGCATCTACTTCATCTGCCCAGATATCATCTTGTTTTAATCCTATCGCTTTTCTTTGGATAAATTGTGGGGCGCGACTCAAACCGACGAGAACGCATGGTAAAAATGTGTAACCCAATTCCTCAGCTGCGGAACGGGGTGATAAGTCCGGTTCTGGGGGAGTGCTAGCGAGAGCAGGTGAATGAGCGCAAGGAATTTGAAAGGTTCGTACTAGTAAATGACTAATTACGGCTTCTGCGCCGGCTATGGAATCAACTCCTTCACCTTGGCGGTATTTTTGTAGTGCTTCCTCATCCATATCATCTGGGAAACGGGCGACAACTGCGATCGCTTCTGCCCCGGCTTTTTTAATCAGTGTTTCCCCTGCCCTTAACAAGCTATCCGGGTTACCAATTGTCCCCCAACTTGCACCCGATGAAGTAGTCCGTAATTCTACATTTAATGGTGCATCTGTAATTACATAATCTGTCAAAGTCAATCCTAGTGTGGCTCTAGCTGCGTCTGCTGCTTGCAAATGTCTGAGGCGTAACTCTGGCTCAATGCCTTGGTCTAAAAGTAAACCTATCTTATTATTCCGCACTGGACGCAAACCCCAACATCCGGCGGCAAATTTATCGAGTCCAAAACCTTCAACATAAAAAGCATTGGGGAGATTCCAGTACAAACTTGCGCCATTGAGGACATTGGGGTGAGTAATCAGGCGATCGCAAACCTGTGCTACAACTTTAGCAACAGGCAAAGCATCACCAGCGTAACCGCCAATAGCAGCCCCAACACCAGTTGGTACGATTAAAATAGCAGTGTATGGATGCATAATTATGGGCATTGGGCATTGGGCATTGGGCATTGAAAGTTAGGAGTTGAAAGTTAGGAGTTAGGAGTTAAGAATTTTTTCCTCTGCTTCCCATACCTTATGCTACATGCCCTATGCCCCATGCCCGACTCTAACTCTCGACTGTCGTCACAACCGCTTCAACTTTAGCCTTTTGCTGGGCAACATCTACAGAGGTAACAGCCCAACGTAAGGGTTCCCCTTGTTTTTTTAACTCTGTTTCAATTGTTTTGAGTAATTCTGCGGGAGTCTCTTGCAAGTCAATTTCTGCGGTAATAAAATGAGTTGTCATCGCCCTAAATCCTGTTAATTTTTAGTTTATACAATAGCTTATCAGGTGCAATCAAATACTGATATGGTTTTCCAGTTTTTGTAATCATGGGAGTGAACAGTCATTCAGCTATCAATAAATCAATAGACTTTTTGCAGAAGTTGGGAAAAGGTGGAAAGGTTTGTTATTTTCCCTTTTACCACAAGAGTGCAAAAATAATTTTTGCAACAGGTCTAATATCTATACTGATAACTGTTCACTCACTACAAATCTAAACTTTATGGTGTACGCAACTTCAGTTTTAAAGCCAACCATAAAGCTTGTTTTACTCTTAAATTCTCAATCCTGAATCCTGAATTCTGAATCCTGAATTCTGAATTCTGAATTCTGAATCCTGAATTCTTCTGTAATTATTAGTCACTTGCCAAATTGCAATTGATAAAGAATGTCTTCTTTTTCAGTCTCAATTTTCAAATCAGAACGGGGTTTAGCAACACAAAGTAATACATAACCTTGTTTTTGTAAATCTGGACTCACACCCATACCATCAGCTTGATCTACAGTACCCTGGCTGATTTGACCGGCGCAAGTTGTACAAACCCCTGCATGACAAGAAGCCGGCAATTCTAAACCCGCAGCTTCGGCCACTGATAAAATTGTTTCATTTTCGGGGACTTGCAAAGTATGAGTTTGACCTTGGTGATGAATTTCTACGGTGTAAGTTTTGGGCATATTGAAAAAGAGTTTTAAGCAAGGGGCAAATTTATTAATATATCGGAATTAGTTAAAAATATCCAGATATCACCATAAAATTTTAGGTTAAACAGTGATAAATATAACAACTATAATTGCACTCACCAAGAAACTTTGGTCATCAATGTTACAACGTTGACTCTTAAGGTTACAACATCAAGCCTTAAGGTTATAACATCAAGCCTTAAGGTTATAACATCAAGCCTTAAGGTTACAACATCAAGCCTTAAGGTTACAACATCAAGCCTTAAGGTTATAACATCAAGCCTTAAGGTTATAACATCAAGCCTTAAGGTTAAAGCGATCGCAATTGATTCCAACTAAAGGACTTGCGGTAAAACAGTGTACCAAAAGACCGGGCTTTTTTACCAGACGGTGCGCCCATGATTAACGTTCAACCCTCGAATCCCAGCCAGTGGGTTGAGTGTAGTCGAAACTCACAATTATTAGACCTCTTGCAACCAATTGCTTTTTGGACTCTTGTGGTCAAAGGGAATCATGTTAAAGGGGAAAGGGAAAATACCAAACCTTTCCCCCTT
>NZ_JACKZU010000058.1:0-27993 GCF_014222165.1 Nostoc sp. 2RC | reverse complement strand
TGGGATTGAATTGGCACTCAAGTGACGCTTAAGTGGCGTTGAATTGGCATTTGAGTGGCGTATTTTTGAATCGAATTCAATAGCATAAAGATAACTACTTGAGAAAATGCAGCAAAAAAATAACCAATGAGCTAATTTTTCGCCTTATAAAAATGGTCAGTAGGTAGATTGGCATGATTTATATTTGTACTTAACTTAAAGGAAAGCTTTTAGGTGAACCACAGTCAATGTCAAACTTGATAGTCAGTTTTGACCCTGGTGCTTCCTTGACCAAGATTGTTTACGAACTAGCAACTGAAGGCAAACCATGTTTGATGACAATGGAACCAGAGATGTTGAAGTTGCCTCAAAGTTCGATTGACGCTTATATGTCGAGTCGCAAAGGTCTGGAATCTCCTAAACCAGTAGATGAAGCCTGGGTGTCAAGTCCTGCGGATGGTGATACACAATGTACGGTAGTTGGATTCCTGGCACGGCAGTTTTCAGCATCTGCCAGACTCGATAAGCTCAAGTACGAAACCTCAATTCACAAAGCCTTGGCGGTTATTGGTGCGATCGCTCAACACAACAAATTGCCTAACAGGTTTTCACTATCACTGACCTCACTACTGCCCTATGGTGAATATCAAAATCGCCAAGCATTTGAGCAACAGTTACAGTCTGCACTCAAGGATTTTAGGTTTCGGGGTCAAAGATTGCGAGTGAAACTGGAGCGATTCGAGTGCTTACCCGAAGGTGCCGGATTGGCAATGATTCGGCAACGCCAGAATGGTAAAGAATGGTTCAACGCTCAAACCATCGCAGTGCTGATGTTCGGGCATCGCAATACCAGCCTTCTATTATTTGAACGGGGCAAGATGACGGCGGGTTACACCAATGGACTGGGCTTTCACCAAATGGTAAAGCGAGTAATTGAGCGCACATCTGGACAGGATGCTACTGCTTTGACTTCTGCCATCTATGCAGCTGGTTCAGATATTACAGCTGATAACCAAGCAATTCGCACTCTGGTCAAAAGTAGAGAACCTAAAAATATTGACTATGAATTGCAGATGATTGTTAATGCCATTGCTACTGCTAAAGCTGAGTATTGGTCTAGGCTTTACGATTGGCTGGAATCAACTTTACCTGCGGTGAACGAGGTGATTTTGAGTGGTGGCGCAGCATTGTATTTAGAGCAAGAGTTACAAGAGTGCTTTCAAGAAATTTCAACTTATTGGGGTGCTGACTTACAGCAGCAGGTACAAGAAGTATTCAAGGATAAAAGTAATGATTATTGCCATACTTTCCGAGAGCAGGAAGCTTTGTCGTTTAGGTTGATTGATGCGTTTGGTTTGTTTATGCGGTTTAGAGCGCAAATCGAGAAGGTAGCATGACTACAAATAAAAAACAACCCAAAAATAATAACAATAATAGACAGCCCAATAGTAGCGGTAGTCGCAGGCTGTCTGAAGGAACTGATACTAACAGACAAAGACAATATAAAAATTTGACTCTTCGGCTTCGTGCTTACTCAAATACTGTTGATGCAAAGCTAATTATATATTTGCAAAAAGGAAATGGGGTTAGTACTAGCAAAGAGATGGTATTACAGGCATTACGAATGTGTTGGTTGCCTTTAGCATATCAAGCTCAAGCAAATGCGGATGTAGAAATTAGTGATAAAGAGGTGCGTCAGGTAGGGTTAATTTGTTGTCATGCCCTGGAGCAACATTTGGCCTATTTGCGAATGGAACTAGGATTACCACATAAATTAAGTGATGTTTTGCCTGTACCTCTCAGCACTATGACCAATCCTCAAACGCTTGCTACTATGTTCGGTTTAGAAATTGGTAATAGCAGTGGTATTGATGATGAGAATGATAGTAATGCTAGCCCTAAAGGTAAAAGTAAAGGCAATGGCAGTAGTAATAATGACAACCAGCCAAAACACAAAATAGATTCTGATTCCTTCATTCCTGGTGAGGGGTCTTTCTATGATGATACAGACAATATGTTTGAGAATATTTAAGTATTTATTAATGCACATTTAGTCAAATCACAAAGGAGATTTAAGATGGCAGCAATTCACTTCATGGATGGTGAAAAAGGTGGAGTTGGCAAGTCTTTGTTTGCACGGGTTATGGTGCAATACTGTATTGACAATAAACTCTCTTATGAATTGGTAGAAGCAGACCAAAGTAATCCAGATGTGGGCGCATTTTACCCAGACAATCATAAAACAGCAGTTTTTAGCGAATCAGAGCGTAAAGCTTACGATGCTGATGAAATTTTTAATTTAGCACTAACAACTTCTGTCATTGTCAATTTACCTGCTCAAGTATACCCAGCAGTAACTGATTGGATTGAGCGTAATCAAATCCTAGAAATTACTGGGAAAAATAAGGTCAAAATATATAAGTGGTTTGTTTGTAGTGGTGGATATGACAGCGTTCAATTATTTATGCAATCTCTCGAACGCTTTGAGAATAAGATTAAGCATATATTTGTACGCAATTATGGTTTATGCGATGACTGGAAACATGTAGATGGACGTAAGAATTTACAGGAATTAATCAAAGCTTATAAAGTAGCTGTCATCAATTTTCCCAAGTTCAGTTATCGAGAACGAGATATCCTTGATGCCAATCAGATAAATTTTTCTGCGGCTAGAGATTATGGAGAGTTAGGTGTATTGGGTAAGCAGCGATTACACAATTTTCTCAAAAAAGCTTCTGACGAAATTGAGAAAGCTAAAATCTGGAACCTTCCGGCAGCTTCAATTACTTCCCCAACAGAAAAAGTTGATGATGCTAATGTCAACGGGAAGGTTGCTACTAAGAAGTAATCTAATTCAGGAGTGCTGAGTGACCCCATAGCGAAACGGGGGGATTGAATTAAGGGCGCATTATTTCTTGTGGCATTTTCCGCTCGAAATAAATATGCATTTCTTTTTCCATACCAGATGTTGGGGCAACTCTTGGAGACATTACACGAACAGACATGAGTGTGCTGCTAGCGGTAGCGGGGCATTTAGCCCATGCAATTAATTTTACTTTTTTACTCAGGACTCATTACTCAGCAACGCCAGTTGCTTCAACGGAGGGAACCTCCGCAACGCACTGGCTCCTCAGCACTGTTTCGGTGACATCTCCTACCATCAAATCGGATTCCTATACCAAATGAGCGTAGGGGACGAGGGCGCGAATTAGCTAAAAGCAAATACAAATATGAGTAATTCTCACACTGAAGAACTCGATTTAGACGATGAATTTTTGGATTCAGTAGCTGCTAGAGGCAAAGGACTGAGCCAAATTCCTTACCCAACTTTACTAGATTTAGCCATTCGAGGTAAAGATGATTCATTTAAAGCTAGGGTTTGGGAAATAGTAGTGCAAACTGGGCTTGACCCTGATGATCCAGCATTTCTGATGATGATTGCTACTGGTAGGCTGCAAGTGCTGTTGGAAGACAATCCCAAAGAAATGGAAGCAATGTTTGACCTGTGGCAAACGCAGCTTTATGACCATCTCCAGACATATGAAAAGGCAGCAGTAAAAGGTCAGCAAAAAGCGATCGCTCAGGCTGTAACAGGATTAATTAGGCGTACTGAATTTGAGCGTGCTATTCATTCAGTTCCCTCTTTAATTGCTGGGGGAATACTGCTATTAATTGCAGCTGGAGTGGGTGGACTGCTAAGTGTAGGTGGAATGTCTTGGTATCAATCCAGTCATCTAGATCCTGCTGGGCCACGCCAACTCACACAAGAGGAAGCCAATGCTTTGGAATGGGCAACCAGTAATGAAGGTAAGTTTGCTCACAACCTAATGCAATGGAATCAAGATTTGCTGAGTCGTGACCAAAACGGTCAACTTGTTTGTGCTAAGGATGTCAAGCGTTTGGGGGTAACGCTGGAAATTGGAGCGAGTAGCAGAAAAGCCTCATCCGGGTTCTGCACGTTATGGACATCACCTAGCAATCAGCGCCAGTTTGTATCTAAACCGCGTCTACCTTGAAAACCGTAATTTTTTGGGATTAGGTTAAAGCTCAGAACTCAAACCACAACCGAATAATACACTCTCCTTAAAAACTCCAGGTTTCAAAATGGACGAGGTTTAAGTTAAAAAATTAGTTGTCAATTTCTCAATCGTAGAAGAGGATTCAGCAGATGTTTACCCGCAAAATTAACTGGCTTTGGCTGCTGGTAATAGTAGGTATAGTTACAGCTTGTACCCCTACTACTGTAAATGTCAGTAGCAAGGATGAGAAGAATACGACTCAAGCTCAAGCTCAAACTGTGCCTGATTATCCGCCGATGTATGATGTGGATGTTAAAGTTTGTGGCAACATTATTGCCCCTCTCAAGGATGGAAAACGTTGTGTCAATCAACAATTACGTTTGTGGGGCCCAGTAGGAGAGGCAAAATTAGTTCGTGCTGGTATTTCTCTGCCATCAGTTTCTAGCGTAGAACATAAATTAGCGATCGCCTCAAAAGGCTGTTATCCTGTTTATTCCCAACCTGACCAGCAGCAGTTTTATTGGGCTAATTCCATTATTCAAGTCAACAGGGGAGGAACTGCACCCACAGTCGAAGTCAAGCCAACTCAACTTTCAAACCAGCAAATTAATGAGTTAATGACCAGTAAACTTTCCAGTCGGACAATTACAACATTTGGTGGGGTGGGATGCGAAGCTGCATCTTCGGTAAAATAAAGCTTTTACGGTTGAGGGTGGGTGGGCAAAAAAGTTACCCCACATTTTAGTGGGGCTACTGTCAGAACCAGCAGGTAATTATGAAGCTTCAGCCCATCTAGCTGTACGTTGTTGTTTATGAGCTTTACGCCGCTCCCGTACTACATCCAAATCTTTTAGTCCATACAGACGTTTGGCGTATGCTAGTAGTTCATTGATGGAAGTTTCGTTATAGTCCTGGCGAAACTGAATGTTATGTTCGTTCCAATCAAATTCTTGCTGAGTAAAACGTGCTTGAGCAGCAAGTTCTCTGCCTGATTCCTCACGTAAAACTTCCAGTACCATTAATCGTACTTTATCCTGATAACCTACTACTTGATCCAACGCTTTTGTTTGTTGCTGATTACGAGTCATTTGAGTCATTTGATTATCCTTTGATTAACGAATTACTACATCTCACCTAGACAGCATCGACAGATGCCTTCTGAGTTAGAGTTCACTTTTAAATTTATTCAATTCAGGAGCGATCGCTGCATTCAATTCTGTTCGTTGGATGCGGGTGGGCCGGAAATACAATGCCCCGAATTAGATAATTCAGGGCATTGTAATTAATCGTCAATTTCTATATCTTCGTCATCTTCATCTTGTTCAAAATCGTCATTTATCAAGTCATCAGAGTTGCTACTCAAACTATTGAGTCCGTCCATGCGTTTAGACCGAGCAGCTTTATGAGAAGCACGTCTATCTCGAATTTCATCAAGATTATTCAAGCCGTAAAGTTTGCGAGCATAATTCACCAGTTCTTTTAATGGTGTATTTAGATAGTCCTTACGGAACTGGGAATTGTGTTTGTCCCAATCAAACTCTTGTCCGTTAAATCTGGCTGCTGCTGCTAATTCTCTTCCTGATTCTTCCCGCAATACTTCAATAACCATCAGGTGTACTTTTTCTTGATAAGTCGTTACTCGTTCTAAAGCAGGAATACGCCTTTCAACTTTGCGTGCTGGTTTAGCAGTTTTGCGAGCGTTAGCGTTAACCATGAGAATTACTCCTTGATATTTAGTCTTTTTCTCATAGAAACAGCATCGGAAGATGCAATTCGCTCCATTTTCAATTCTTCAATTAAATCTCATCTAGGTTAAAATTTGTAGTTTTTACAATGTTGGCTGAAAGGCAGATACACCAATGGCTATATGTCTCAACTGGCTGTGAAAAAATTCCATTCCTCAAACTCAAAATGCACATAGTTTCAATTCAAATTTTTAATAATTTCAATTTAAATTTTTAGTAGATTTAGATTCAGTTCGTCCATAAAATTAGAAAATTCTGTTAACATCGCTATCGTAAGTAGCACTATTGAAACTTCTCTATTCTATTGTCAAAATCCCGCAAAAAAATAACCTGTATTGTTTGAGGCAATACATGGTTATTTTGGGTTAGTATTCTATTGATTATTGAGAATAAATCAGAATTATTTACTCGTCTTCATCGTCATCATCTAACTCATCTAATTCGTCATCTTCATCTAAATCTTCGTCGAGTTCGTCTTCGATATCATCCTCATCTTCATCCAAGTCTTCGTCAAGTTCATCATCTAAATCGTCAAGTTCTTCCTCTTCTTGTTCTTGGAAAGAATTACGACGTTCCAGAGATGCGCGGTTGAATTCTACTAAATCTGCTATTGCTTGCTCTGGGTCAGTGCTGATAGTGTCATACAGCATACTCATGAAAATTGCCACTACTTCTGGTGCATATTTGAGTGCATCTGGTTGTCCAAACAATTTAGTAAATAATTTGGTGTTCCATTTTTGCCAATCAAACTTTTTGTTACCACCTTTCTTTTTCACCTGAGCAGCAATGTCAAGTCCGAGTTTTTCACGGGCTGCATGACCGATTTTAGTTGAAACACGGGAATCGCGTAGTTGTAATTTAACGCCATATTCCTTGAAGATTAGGTTCCGTAATTCCTTCAACAATGCTAACGCCTCTTCTTGTGGTGAAGCATTCGCTACCTTTGATTTAACTGTAGCGGATGTGCCATTAGTTTTGGCAGATGTTTTAGTATTAGCTCCATTGCGATTGTTGTTATTGGTTCTAGCTTTAGCGATCGCCATTTTACAGCTTCCTTTAATAAAGTGAATTTTTCACCTCCTCGCCGCAATCGCGGCTTTCACATCCATTTCATTTCAATTTCATTTTTTTGCGATTTCAAACCTGTCTTTGCTGCGACGACAAATTTATGCTTTGGAATTAAAAGATAAAGAAACGCACTAGGAGCAGTTTCTGAAATTAACGCTGTGGTGGAGCGATCGCTCTTTTTCACACAAGAAATATAGCCAACCCGTTAGTGATAATTATCCGTGTGGCTAAAGCATCAGTAATCAATTTGCTCTAAAAGGGGAAAGTAAGTTGTTAAAGTCAAATTTATGAAGTTGATAAACTGGCCTGCTCTGGCTGACCAAAATACTCCAATTGTGGCTGTAGAGTATCATACGCCTGACAGAATGCAAATTTTACAGCAGTTTTACCATTGGGGTGAGGAGCGGTCTTTGTCAGTCTTTGTCTGTAATCCTGGTTACTGTAGACTACAGCAATTAATTCAGCATCAAGGTCAGTACATTTTACAGTCAACTAACAGAGGTAAAGACGGGGACATTATTCAGTATCTTCTGGAGGAATATCAACCAGGCATTTATTTACTGGAGGGAGTGCTAAATGAGGATGATGGTAGCAAAATAAGTCAAAAACGTAGCTATCAATTACTCAATGGCTGTCATCAAACTCTCTGGAGTCAGCAACATCATTACTGGGTGTTATTGGAAACTTACGTTCAACTACCTCTAGAATTACAGCCTTTTATTCCTGTACTGTCAAATCCACTTCCAGACCAACAGCAGGTGCAGATGGTTGTAGAGCAGTTTTGTGATGCCTGGGTTGGGGATAGTCATTCCCGGCTTCAGCAGTTTGCGGAGTGCGATCGCCTACGCGCCACCATACCCCATCACCATTCTTGGTTAAAGACAACAGAAAAAACAGAAGTGCTGCAATTGCTCTTCCGTGCCTGTCAGGGATTACCTATAGGCGAAATAAATATGCTACTACAGCAATGTCTGGGTTTTACAGAGCAGATTGAGGAAATCGCCCAATTAGTGCTAGAGCATAAAGTTAGCAAACTGCGGGGTCGGGGTTTAGAATACATTGCCCAACCGGATGTACCTTCAGCTGGGGGATTAGATTTACTAGAGAAAAGGTTAGAAACTATTACCTGTTTACTTCAACGTCAAGCACAGCAATATGGATTGAAGTTTCCCACTGGGATGCTCTTATGGGGGCCACCGGGTACGGGTAAAAGTCTCTCTGCCAAGTTAGCAGCGAAGAAAATGGGATTACCATTGTTAGCAGCTAATTGGGGTGTACTACTAGGTGATTCTCATCCCGACAGAGCATTAAAGGAGTTTATTGCTTTGGTGACTTCCCTTGCTCCCTGTGTACTTTATTGGGATGACTTTGATAAAGGCTTTGCGGGCTGGGACTCCAATGCAGATGGAGGTGTGGCACGGCGGCTATCTGCGGCTTTGTTGACTTGGATGCAAGAGCATCAAGAGCCAGTTTATACCATTGCTACTGTCAACCGCTTAGAAATGCTACCTGCGGAATTAGTTCGCCGTTTTGATGATATCTTTTTTGTGGACTTACCCCATGAAGGGGCAAGATATGAAATTTTCAATCTACATCTAGCCAAGTATTTTCCAGCTTTTCGAGACAACAACTCTCCTTGGAGTGATGACCAATGGCGTAGACTGTTGGCTGAATATCGTATTTGCAGCCCAGCAGAAATTGGTAATGCAGTCCGTCGTTGTGCTGAGTCGGCTTTTTATCAAGGTAGACCAGAGCAAATTGAGTTTGAGGATTTGCTTAAACAGCGACAAGAATTTACACCAGCTATGGAGCGAGAGTCAGAACAGATACAAGCAATTCGCAATCAGGCTATTTATGCTAAACCTGTAGCTAGTCAGGATGTTTCACGATTTGCTTATCAGCACCGGGAGTTATTTGAGCGATCAATTTAGCGACAAAAAAATTGTGTCCAATTTGGCGAAAGAAAAAGGAGACGGTTCCTGCCCCACAGATCAATCAAGAGACTACACGAATATTTAAAAAACCCGACGTTCACGGACTCGCTACCCTTCGGGTTCGGCAGTGACGCTCCTAACGTCGCTCTAAGCGAAGCTATGCCGCAGGCTTTACGCTGCGCTAACGCAACCGACGGAAACCGCCAGGACTGCGACTGCCTCACCGCTACGCTATCCCTTTTTTCAAGCCTTGCCTCGGGGAGAGGCTTGTCCACCACAGATAAATTAGGATGCTTCTCGACTCACCAAAAAGCCTAGCCTCAGTTAGCCAAATGTAATTTTTGAAATTCAGCTAGTGTCGGATTTTGAAATACGACATTTATTAAAATTTTCAAACTTATGTTTGTCGGATTTTAAAATCCGACAACCAATTGATATACTGCGACTAAGTTTGAGTAATTTTTATGAAACAGATAGTTCTTGCGCTCCTAGCTAATGCTGGTGGAGTAGGTAAGTCTACCATTAGCACACATATTGCCTATGAAGTAAGTAAGCGGGGTTATACAGTAGCTATGTTAGATTTAGACCCCCAACGTTCATTAGATGTGTTTTGTGGTTTGTCACCAGCCGAAGCAAATTTAACTACAGTAGAGTTACTGTCTAAGGATTTTAAAGGTGATTGGTCATTAGTACCAGTTTGGGATTCCAAAGTTGAGGTGTATCAAGGACATCCCTTGTTGGCTGAAATAGCTAATGAATTGGTGATCAGAAAACGTGGAGAATACAGTTTAGCAGACAAACTAAATAAATATTCATTACCTCATAACTTAATTATTTTGGACTGTCCTGCAACTTTGGGTATGCTAAATGTCAATGCTTTAGCTGCTGCTACTCATGTTTTAGTTCCAGTACAGTTAGAAATGAAAGCTATTTCTGGTTCGGCAGAGTTAGTTGAATGGTGTATTTCCACAAGTGACGAGTTGCAACTTGAACCACGTCCACCAATTTTAGGGTTTGTTCCCAGTATGTATAACGGAGTAGTAGCTATGCACAGGCAATACCTGGCACAGTTACCTGCAATTGCTGAGAGATTAGGGATAAAGTTATATCCAAAAATTCGGAGTTCTAACGAGTTTAAAAATGCTAGTGCCTATGGATTACCATTGCACAAGTATCGTCCCAAGCATCCTGCTTGCAAAGATTTCAAATTAATTGTTGATGATGTCATTGCATTAATTAAGGAAAAATGATGGCAAAAGCGTTACCGCAAATAGGCGATAAATTTAAAGGGGCAGTGCAGAAAACCGATCAAGAACAAAAAATTACCGATTTACAAGCTGAAGTAGAAAGGTTACGCGCATTACAATCACCAGAATTAGAGACAGAAATCGCCAAACTACGCGAACAATTGCAAACGCAAACAGGTGAGATTGCCATTGATACAAGTCTAATTGACCCTAACCCTAACCAGCCAAGACAAACAATTACACAAGAGTCTATTCAGGCGAAAGCGAGATTACTAAAAAAACATGGGCAGATTACACCAGTAATTTTAGTTCCTCACGATAAAGGTCGTTTTATGCTCTTGGACGGGCAGTTACGTTGGTCAGCAGCAAAGTTATTAGGATGGGAGACTATTCGGGCATTAATCGTACCTCAGCCACAGGATTTAGACCAATCATCGTTATTGACTTTTTTAGGTTTTGAAGATTTAAATCCACTAGATAAGGCAGAAGCAATATTTAAAGAGATTACCAAATCAACTGGTTTAGAAATTGATGAGGTTGCTACAACTCTTGGTGCTGTACTTAAGCGGCTTGAACGTAATAATCAAGTCAAGGAATTAACAAAATTATTAATTACTAGTAGTGAGGAGCAACAACAAGGTTTAGAAGTACTGGATATTAATAACGAGGAGCAAGCTTTATTTTTAGTGTTCTTAGAATTTGGGTTGAATCCTGCTTCTGTTAAGTCCAATCTTTTACCAATGTTATCTTTGCCAGAAGATTTAAAAAAAGCAATTCGTCATCAAGAACTGAAAGGCGCTCACGCATTGGCATTAGCAACATTATCATCAAAAATATTGAAAATTTCCGAACAAGAGGCAGCTATAGAACGAATAAAAGCAACAGAGCAGGTATTAAAAGAAAGTTTAACTGTACCTGAGACACGCGATTTAGTTAAGAACATTAAAGCTAAGTATTTAACATCAGAACAATCAGAATCGAAAGAAATAAAAGCAGTTATTCAAAAAATCAATAGTGGATTATCTGAAATAACTTTAGCTAATGCTAGTAGGGAACAACTTCAATTTTTACAAGGAATTTTGAAGCAGAAATTAAATGAAATTGGTAAGTTCATTGAATAAAACTTTTTTATTATTTTGAGTATGGTAGTGTTTTATATTTGTTATTAACCCAAGTTGCGAGTCATCAATATGCAGGTGCTTCACAGTTGCATATGTCGTGCAAATAGGTTAGGCGCATTCACGAATTCGATTTAGTGTCCTTTGCCAATATCGATGTGAGCGTCAGTTTTCACAACCCGCCAAGAATTGCGATCGCATATGAACCCTTCCAAAGATTGGAGCGCGACTTTTGAGACTAAGACTGTGGCTCTAGGAGCTAGCTGAAGCATGTCTTCCAATAAGTCACTATGGTCTAGCTCTGTGTGGCTGACAATTATATAATCAATTGTCTTGGGGGAAACCATACCAGTTCCTTTAACTTTGGCAACCAAAGCAACAGTCTGGCTCCACAAGACCACACTACCTCCCCATTGTTGCGACTGCCATCGCAGAAACTTGTAGCACAACACTTCTCGATATCTCAACAAATGGTTTGTGGAAATTTTTACTAAATCAGCCTAGCAATTGGATCATTCTTTTTGTAGAGTTTTCATTATACTAATAATAAACACTGAGATGATTACTTAAATTAATACTTATAAAATATAGCTGACTTTGAAAGTATGTCGGATGAATTTGTAATTATTAGAGTGCCCGATATTTTAGGAAAAGATGGACACGAGATAGAAAATTTTTACAATCGTATCAGTCAGCCATTACCAGATAGACAATATGTATTAGATCTAAAGCAAGTCAATTTTATTCGACCCTACGGTGTAATAGCTCTAGTAATAGCTGGGCGAAATCTTAGTAAGACATCTGGGAGAAAAGTGATCGTACAAAATATATCAATGCAAGTTTACCAATATCTAGAGCGGATGAACTTGTTTGATGTTGGCTCAGATTGGTTGCAACCCACTGGTATTTTAAAAGAGCGATGGAATCGTACTTCGCATACATATAACCTTCTTGAACTGACTATAATTAATCAGTCTAAGGATATAGAAACAGTAGTCTCTCGATCTGACAATATTTTCGAGCGATGGTTGCAAAGATCATATCTGCACGACTTACTCAATGTACTAATTGAGCTATGTGCGAATGTACATGAACACAGCGGAGATTGTTATGGTTGCGTACTTATTCAAAAAGTTACATCTCAAGGTCAAGCTATTGTTCGTTTAGCGGTAGGAGATATAGGATGTGGAGTACGTGGCAGTCTTTTCGGGTCTAAGAAATATAATGCTCTGGAAGACTCTCTCGACTACCTGCTGAAAGCGATGAACGGACAAACGTCCCGGCTAACAGGACGTGGCGGTTTAGGATTGCGCCAAGTTGAACGTATTGCCGGAGCAAGTAGTGGATGCCTATGGTTACGTTCAGAAAACAGTGCGATTTTTAGCCGGGGAACAGGGACAATTCAGGGAATACGAAACTTAGCTTATGTGCCAGGAACACAAGTTGCTGTAGAATTACGTTCGCCTCTTGACATTAAATAAAGTAAGAAGTTAATTTAATCTAGTGTTCACTGAGCTTCAGTGAACAGTCACAAAAAAGGAGTGAATTGACAAAAATAGAAATTATTGAGCGTCAAGACGTAATGTCTCTGCTTGCAGGTTTAGGGTTTTCTGACCGCTTCTTTCTGACTAGACTTAGAGGCGAACAGGCATATGAGCGATTGAAGTCCCGGTTACAAAAAGTAGCTGAGGGAAACGCTTTGCTGCTTAACTTTCCCCAGGAGCAACTCATGGATGTTTCTTTTCTGGATGAAACTCTAATTCGTATAGGGGAAGAGATGACAAAAAACCAGTTTCCTTCACGTACTCTTCTTCTTCAGGGATTAACTCCAGATACAATCGCTAATCTCAACGCTGCCATTGAATTTCGGAATCTGAAACTAGCCTTTCTTGCTGTAGAACCTGAAGGTCAATGGCAGTGTGTTGGAAAACTAGAGTTGAGTTTAAGAGAGACATTGCAACTGTTGTGGAAGCAAAGCAGTTTGACAGCACCCGAACTTTCTGAGATAAAGCAGCTTGCTATTAACTCAGCCAGCAATCGTTTAAAACGTTTATACGATCTGCATCTAATACGACGCGATTACGAAGTGACCAACAAAGGATTGCAATATACCTATTACTTTTGGAAATGGACTGCTTAGAGATGAACAATGGATTACAGTCAGAATCTCAAAAATTTAGCCTCAAACAAGCTGTCATTCGTATTGCAGTCGGTCTTATTGAGCAACAAGAACAAATCATTACCAAAACCGCACCACCAATTACTAGCCCTAATAAACATATTAAGTTGGGGATTGAACAGCTATCGGTCTTGTGTATAAGGCACAAAATTATGCCTCCCAGACATCATCAGGAAGTTGTTGACTGGTTTCATCGTCGTTTAGAAGATTGGCCAGGAGTTCTGGGTCAATTCATGCAGGAAATGGATTTTACAGAACCTCTCATGTTCTTTGGCAGACCAACTGATTTGACCTATGAACTAGCTGAACGAGTTAATCAAGGCTACGAGCTAGAGATAGAAATTAAAGACTTACCTTTTAAAGACATCTTAGAACTCTGCACCAGAAAACAACTAGACCGTCAGTATGTGAAAGCTCGGTTATTTCTAGTTGAACACCCATATTTAGAGTGGGGAACGAGAGAAATTAACCGAGACTTAGACTGGGATTTAGAAGTACGAGAGCTGATAGGCGCAAGTTATGAGCCGATTCCAGTTGCTTGCCGCGTTATGCGAGACGGTTACGAACAAATTGCCCTCTGTCCTCGCTGCGGTTGGCCGTTAGCTTGGCAAAATAACGCTCGCCCTCGTGCCTTTTGCTACAGTGATTTATGTTCTCGATTAGTTGAACGAATTAACTACCCCGAACAATGGATAGCCTATCGTCCAGAGTCATTGAGGACAAATCGTGGAATTCAAGCTTCTGTTGTTGCTCCAGAGCAACTGCTTGTGCAGTTACGCAATACTTTAGAAGCAAAAGGCTTAACTTGCAAACTCTGGCCAAATGTGGATAGTTACGACCTTTATGTAAAATTTCCATCAGGAATAGTATGGGCTATAGATTTCAAAGATTATTCATCGCCGCGACGAATTGCTTTGGAACTTAAGCCTTTTAAAGAATCACCTTATTGGGACAAAGCGTTTTACATTTTCCCCGATCACAGGAATACACCCCGATACAATAAGGTTTTCTATTCTGTCTGGCAAGAGCGATGTCAAGAGAACTCTAACTTGAGTCGAATAGAAGTCTTATTTATCAAAAAATTCCTGGCAAAAATCGAGCAAGAACTTAAATCATCAAATATTTAACGAGTTATGAGAGATTGGCAAGCTTGGCTAAAGGATATTAGTACTCAACTGTTAGCTCTAGAACAAGAGGGGATTCTTGAAAAAGGTACTTTTTCCAGCAGAATCAAATGCTACAGGTTTTTTCAAATAGAGTTAGTTATTGCCCTTCATGAACAAGTCTATGAGCAATCAAATAATAATTTGAATTCGGCGTGGAGTTTGTTGACTGGTTTTATTCCTTCTGAGGTTAGCAATGATACTAACTTAATCCGAAAATGTCAAATTGTTCGACACCGCGCTCGCTATATTCGTACAGCAACAGCCTGGAATAGGTCACTCGAATGGTATGCAGAATTGCCACGTATTATCCGGCTCTACGATATTGATGTTGAGTCGTATCGATATGAACGTCGAGCAATGCTCCACTTCATCCTAGATCGAATGGCTGCAATTCGTAACGCTATAGACCAGCCAGCAGCACACACGATTCCAAAAATTAATTATGCACAACCTAATAAAGAATATAGTTTTTTTATAGGTTTAGACGAATACTCAATTACAATTTCGCCCGAACTGTTAGAAGGTGTCACAGATTTAGAGCAAAACATCCCTACTCCTCAAGCTTTACAACCTAAAAATCGTAAGAATCCACCAGAACCACTGACGATTCGGATGTCAGATCTCAAAGCATCTGCTATAGAACTGAATAAAAAACTGCCTATAAGAGACTGGTTAGAAGGTTACGAAAAACTTAACCTTTTACAAGTTAGCGATTGCCTTGTCAGTACTGAAGAAATCACAATTGATGGTATTTATCACCTATTAGGCCCAACAGGAGCGGGTAAAACTACGGTGATTCAGCTTTTAATTTACCACTTAATCAAACAACAAGATTTCAACCATAACTATCGCATTTGCATCATATTCAATACTGTAAATGAAGTTCTGGAAATGGCAGCAGACTGCATAAAAATGGGCATTCCTGCTGCACCAATACTGGGTAAAAGCCGCGATTTACACCAGTATCAATATGGAATGGCGTACCGCAGTTTACTTCAGCCGGAGGATTTGTATCAACCCTACGATCCTGAATTAGACCCACAGACCGCCTCATTACTTGATAATCCAGCACTAAAGTGGCTCACAGGTTCGTGCATTTTGTCAGGCTTACTAACTGAAGGCTCGATTCCCCCTGGTTCTGAACCTTGTACAAAACTCACCACACGAGAAGATATTGCTAAAAAGAAGAAAAACGCAAAACATAGTGTTTCTTACCATCACTGTCCTTTTATCAATATTTGTCCTGTTCATCAAGCTAACCGCGACATTGCTGGAGCATCGGTTTGGGTAGCAACTTCAGCTGCTTTTCTCCAAACCTCTTTACCTGTGAACTTGCTTAATACCAAGATGCGCCTGTTAGAGGCAGCTAACCATTATTGCGATTTCCAGATTTTCGATGAAGTAGACCGCGAGCAAGTTTTCTTTGAAGATCGGTTTGCTCCGTCCAATGATTTAGCAGGTTCTCAAACGGATGGAACGCAAAAAGCTTTACTGGATTTTATTGAATATAGCCTTTTTGAGACAGGAAGATCGCCATTAATTGACTCTCGCTATCATGAATTGCGTGGTGTCGTGCGTGAAGCTTCGCGCCTGTCGGACTGGATTTTTGCTAGGGTGTTTGAGCATCCTCATCTGAGAGAATGGATTGCTGGATGGCCACTTTACAACTCCATTATCTACAAGCACATCCAAGATGACGTTCGTAATTTAGCTCCCGATAACATTTCTGAAGCCGAAGTTGAAACCTGTTTAAATAACCTCGAACAGGAGTTTACTTCTTTCTATAAAAACTCTTTTGTATCTGACGATTTAGATGATGACCAAGCTCATCCCTTAGAAAAGTTAATTAATGATGTTCAAAATCAAAAAGGTCATCGCTTTGGCAACAAACTACGCAAATGGTTAAATAGTTTGTTACCTTGGGAGCTAGACCAATCCCCACAAACCTCCAAGATGTTGGAACGTCTTGAACTAGGAGTTGTCCTCACAGCAATGGATAGTCATGTTGTTGCCTTGGTGCGCTATTGGCTAGGTATAGCTGTGGAGGCGACTGAGCAGTTAGGGAATGAAATCAGCTTTACTGGTAACCCCCCTGATGAATTTATTGATATTGGCGTTGAATCTCCTCTGGGGAATATTTTAGGCTATCAATTTGTTGATTATAGTGAAGAAAAAAGTTTAAATGGCGTTCTTCGGTATTTGGACTGTGTGGGAATGGGCAGATATTTACTATTGCGCTTTCCTTATCTGTACGTTCATCTGTGCGGTACATACGGCCCCCATACGCTTTTCACTAGTGCTACTTCATGGTCACCAGGGAGTCCGCAGTATCATATCAGTGTTCGGCCGCACGCAATTTTATCACCCCCACCAGAAGCTACTCAACGAATTGCCCAAAGTTATTTCGACTTTATTCCCCTACCAGCTAAGAATGGTGATTTAACTAGAGTTAGTGGACTTTCGGGTAGTGAACGCCGCGATAGTCTTATTCAAATTGCCAAGTATCTGGCTTTTGGAAGTGGCGGTGATACTGTTTCGCGAATTGCCTCTGAATTAGCTTACTGGCAAGAACAAGGTATGCCTAGAGGTGCTGTGTTAATTACTGGAAGCTATAACGAAGCACAGGCAGTAGCAAGTGTTTTACAGGATTCTTCCCAATGGCGCGATCGCGTAGACTGTATGCAGCCCGATCGCGATCTCCAAGAAGCTGATTGGTTTATTAGACGGGGACAAATCGAACAGCATCCGACTAGAGGAAGGCAGATTTTGGTAGTACCTCTCGGTGCATTTCAACGCGGTTATAATATCCTTTTACCTGGTACTAATATCGCTTACCTAGGTAGCGTATTCTTTCTAGTTCGTCCCTATCCAGTTCCTACTGACTTTGGCCGTCAAATCAGAGCAATTAATCGTTGGGTATTTGACTCAATTTTACAAGGCAGCAATGTTTTACCAGAGCATTTAGGAACAACAGCAGAGTCGGCAATTTCGTCTATGCGTTCTCAGGCTTACAAAAATTGGGGACGACGGCTACGTGCTTCCTATCTCGGTTCAGGAGCGATGGACAAGGATTTATGGCAGGAGCTTCTCTGGGATCAATTGGTTGCAGTTACTCAGGCTTTAGGACGAGCAACCAGAGGCGGAGTTCCAACTCGTGTTTTCTTTTGCGATTCAGCCTTCTATCCACCTCGGCAATCTGGTCGCAGTTTATTAAAAGGGTG
Source organism: Nostoc sp. 2RC (assembly GCF_014222165.1). Taxonomy (NCBI): domain Bacteria; kingdom Bacillati; phylum Cyanobacteriota; class Cyanophyceae; order Nostocales; family Nostocaceae; genus Nostoc; species Nostoc sp. 2RC. Next base: position 10,317 of record NZ_JACKZU010000058.1, on the reverse strand, counting down.
GGTGGAGATTCTGGATGAATATCTTGCGCCTGACAGCACAAAATCTTTAGTTGAGCAGCAACTAGCTAAGGAGTTGTACGGAGCTATTTACGATCAATTACGCTCATTAGTAAAACGATTGCAAATGCAAAATATTGGGGGGAAATAATTATGAATAAGCAACTTCAACTGATTGAGGAAGAATACCAATTGGAACAAGAGGAACAAGTCGAACCAATTTTAAATACAGACGGCAAGAAGGAAAGAACTAAAAATCCGCCTGTAGATCAACTCCAGCCTTTAGCTTGGTCGATCAAGGATAATTTTGACCTAAGCACTATGGGCAAAGTCTATGGCTTAAAACTGCCGTTTGATTGGATTGACCTGATTAAAAGCTTATCAACCGTCGATTCCACGCCTCCCATTTTAGGTCTGTATGCTGCTTTGAGAGGTTGCGCTCCAGATATTCTCTATATTTTTCCTAACTCGTTCAATTGGCAGGAAGAAAAGCGCCCTCCTTACTGGCTAATTGTTCATGAAAATAGTAATATTATTGACTTAAATTTTTTCTGGGATGTTATTAGAGAATGGTTAGTTGCTAATTACAGCAACGACCAAGAGCTTATTCGTAACATCCTTGCCAAAATGGAAGCTGCGCGGGTAGAGCTTTCTTGGGAGTTAATCAACCTCAAAACCGCTCCTTTTTCAATTATTAAACCAGTTCTGCCAGAGTTGATTGTTCGCTGGTTAACCCGGAAAGGATTTCAATTTCAACTCAGTGATAGTCAAGGAAGAGTCTATTCTTTTCCGATGATTGTGTCGGCTTCTACTTCTTCTGAAGATGCTTATTTAGTCACTTGGCCTCCTTGCAATTATTCTTCAGACAAAAACGAAACGCTATGGAAGTTTTCTTACTATTTAAGATTTTGGGTTACTCCCCCTCACGGTAAAACCCCTGCGCTGCTTCTCTTTCAACCAGGTATACGGCGATACATTACTCACCCAATGGTTAAATGGGATAATCAAGACAACAAACCGCTTCCAAGTGCGAAAAGTCAGATTCTTTTGCCCTCTAAAGAAGATGCTACGGTCTATGCAGCAGTTGAAGAACTTGGGTGGGTAAAGCCTAGTAAACATCCGTCGCAACCGCGAGAAACAACCCTGATTAATTTCACGCTGACTCGCAATAATGCTGGCGTTAGTTGGAAAGCGCGAATTGACACAATTCTCTCTAGGGTTGCCCCCCACCTAGAGGTGCCTCAAACCATGCAGTTTTTAACCAATCCAAGAGACTTTGCTCCACAGTATCTCCTCAGCTACAGCACTAGGCTGGGGAAACATGCCGTTGGTGCTGGTGTGGAAGCTGCTGACCGTTTTGAGCTTTTTGAACGCTTAACCAAAGAACTGCCATCAGAAATTATCCCATCACCTCAGATCAATAAAATTGACTTTGGTAACAAAAATAGTCTTCCACACCGCAAACAGAGAAGATTATCTAAGAAATCAGAACCATTAAATTTATCGACATCTGGCTCTGAAATTCTCTACCGAATTGCCATTTGTAGCAATGAATCTACCAGTACTTTTATTAAAATCCTATTAGATTTTCTAACGAGCAAAGATATTGGTGGTACTGTTCAAGCTGAGGATGGACAAGCTGATACTTGGCAGTTTACGAACAGAGAAGGAGAAGTTTACCGACTCAAGATTGAAAAAAATCCTTTTCCTGCTGAGTGGTATCAACCTCTAGACCTAAAAGAGAGCTATTCTAATTCGGCTAAATCAGCAGCTACTCAAAATAGAGCCAGATTGATTGAGCGTGACTTAGCAAAGCAATCTCAGTCTAGTAATGAGCGATTAGGAATTTTGATTGAACTTCCTGACTACCGAAAATTTGAGAAAAAGCGAAGGCTTGCTGATCCAAAAGCTGCTATCAGATGGGGACATGCTTTAGGTGGCTGGGTTAGTCAGTTTATCGAACCTGACCAAAAGGAATACGTTGATCCAAGACAATTTATCCCATCAGATCCAACAAATACTAAACAAGTGAAAGCATATGAGTTTAAAAAGAAGCAGTTAAAATCTCAAATTGATAGTTATAAAGCAAGGTGTCAGAATGCGGTAATGGATTTACTGCGACAACTTGATTTTCCTTTGGGGTTGTCTTTTCACCGAGAGATTCCCAGTACTTCAATACCTGCTTTGCTAGATATAATCAGCATCAGGATTCTTCGCGTTAATGCTAGGAACAAAAGCGAGAAAAAGGCAGTTCTCCCCATATTGATTAAAGTGCCAGCAACGAACAGTTCTTCGCAAATGCTAGTCTGCTTACCTGGCGAGCATGGCCCCATCTGGATGCCATATCGAGAAAGCCTATTAATGATGGCGCAGTTTGAGCAGAGATTCGCTTTTGAATATGACTCAGAAAAAATAATGAACTTTGTCCGTCTAGCCTTTAAAGATTTACTTTTAGAGTATCCAACTCTCTTGCTGCTTGACGAGCAAAATATACGAAAAGATTTGCCGGAAATCCTTTGCACTCCTGAGTCAGCTTATCCTACTGACGTAAATAACCGTTGGCATCAAAATTTAATTTTTCCTAACCAAAACGCTCATTTACTTCGAGTCGCCAAACTTCGTTATTCTTGGGATGGGACAGTTCCTCATGTTTGTCCTACTGCTGTATTTAACAGATATAGCGGAATTTATCAAAATTCAGATTTCAACTCTGGGTTTTTCTCAATTGGTCGCGATCCACAAAGCGCGAAAACTAGAACTAATACCAGACAACGCGATCGCATCCTCAAAGCCAGTTGGAATCAAACGGCATTGGAAATTTCGTGGCTGTCGCTTCAACAAGAAGATCAACCAGAAGAATGGACGTTAATTGTTCATAATCTAAGACGCTGTTCACCCTTCATTGATGATGATATTGTGACGCTGCTTCCACAACCTCTTCATGCTGCACAGCAGCTATCGCCATATATACCAAGACTCACAATGACAGAAGAAGAGGAAGATGATTTTGTAGATGAAGCAATGATTTATGATGAGCCTGAATTTATACAATTAAGCTTGTTTTGAGCGGAAATATAAATGGTTAGTTGCAGGGCTATTTCATTCTAAAGAATGGTATCAAATGGTAAACTAACTTTTTAGGCATTTACCAGATGAAGTGTACGTCTGAAATAGCTATTATAGAAGCCTTTGGCGATTGATTTGCCAGACCCTCGACGTGGTGCTGGACAACGCCATAGAGCCATAGAAAAGCCCTCTGCCTTGGTCTTTTCACTCTAGCGATCGCAATGAGCCAGGAAGATGGAAACTGAATCGCTAATTGCTTGCAAGTCATTATCAAGTAAAAATGACCCACTACTCGGTTGCATGGGGCAACGAATGGCTTTGTAGTTTGTTATTTGTTTGGCACTATTCAGAGATACAGCGATACAGCAATTACTCAACTAAATAAAGTTAATAGTGTTAATTAGTTGATCATGAGTTTATACCTCAAACCACTTGACCATCTCCGCACAAAATCCTTACGATGCAAGTATTCTGGATTGACGAACATGGAGATTATCCAATCACATCGCTTTAAAATTGGATATGAGCAAGCAACAAGTCCACATAATATCCCTTATGTTCACTAATATCATGGGATTGCTATAGTTCATACTGCTGATATCAATTCACCTGTCCCAGTAGTTTTTCGATCTTCTAGGAAAGAATGGGCAATTAAGTTAAGAATTTCAACTTTTTCTACAGGAGAGGCCGCAGCTACAAGCTTTTGCAGGCTTACACCCGGTTTCGCCCCAAGCAGCCCAGACAAATACCACTCCCTTGCTTCCATAGGAACAGCCCCTAACAATGCTAAAAACTTTCTAGTTCCCAAGTCAGCCTTTCCCTTACGAAATCTGGAAATAAGCACCTCTGAAACTCCAGCTTGCTTGGCTACAACCTTTGCCGAAAGGTTGAATCTATCGAACATCTCGTCAAATAGTTGCTGGTAAAGAGAAGTTTCCTCTGTTACAAAATTTTGCATTGCTAGCTAATTATAGGATTAGTTAGTTGATATAGTATGCGATATTTAGAGAGAACTCTATTAGGATTTTTAAAGTTATGGATAATTCAATGATAACAAGGGACTTACTCTTTTCAAATTAAGCCAACAGTAGTTCTGACTGAAAACATAAGATCAGCTTTTTTTCAGTGAAGCAGAACTTCCGCTAATACTTGCTTTGGCTACACTTTTGAGGACGCAAGTTAAGAGAATTTCGGCATACATCAAGTAACGCCTGAAGTTGCTAATCGCTTTGCTCTCTATTGCTGTGTGTCAAATGCTGGTATTTAAAAAGTTAGCCCTTGTCTGGGGGGACAGGGGCTGGAAATTTTTCTTGCTTAATAAGGTGATTATGACACAGAACAGTTCAAAAATTCAAGGTAAGTTTTACCCACTCCAGCACGAGGAATGGCTGAAAGCCTGCCGAGAATTAACGCCAGCACAGAGAGATGTGCTGTACTACATTCGCACTCTCGACCCTTATGGCGACGGGGTTGAGTTGTCTGTCTCCGGGATAGCTAGACAACTATCAACAGAGAATAAAGTAGTACATCGCTCTACAGTTAGCCGGGCTCTCAAAGCTTTAGATGACAAGGGATTCATTGACCTTGAACTACTGAAAGTCAAAGTCAAAATTTTAGCTGGGGGGCTTCATTGTTGCGATGAGACAACACTGTTGCCTACAGACAACACTGTTGCCTCACCGCAACAAGCGCGATCGCTACGCAACAAGCGTGATCATGACGCAACAGACGCGATCGCTACGCAACAACCGAGTTCTGAAAGCCCTACCCAGAGCCAATCTTCAAGTCCTAAGACTTATAAGACTTATTCAGACTTTATTAAGACTCTCTCGGAAGAGGAGCGAGCGAATTTTTGGAAATTTTGTGAGGAAAAAACCAAAAATCTTAGCCAGCCAGTGAATGACATTGAGGCTTGGTTAGCTCACAAGAACAAAGCTGGAAGAAATCGCTGGGAGGTTTATTACGAAAAATATCTGGCTTCAAAACAGGTACAAGCCAAAAAAACTGAAACAAAAAATGCTCGAGATGAATTCCGCCGAGAAATCGAGGAACGGCAGCGACAGGCTCAAAGAGCTTGGGAAGAGTCGCAAAGCCAAAATCGGGCTGAGAATACTGGAGGTGTGACGTGATTGATAAATTGCCACCCCAAAACATCGAAGCGGAAGAGGCGATTTTAGGCGGTATTATGCTTGACCCAGAAGCAATAGGTAGGGTAGGCGATCGCCTAATTCCAGAAGCCTTTTACATCAGCGCTCACAAAGATATCTATCAAGCAGCGCTGCGCCTTCATAGCCAGGGTAAACCTACAGACTTGCTCACAGTCACAAGTTGGCTGACTGACCATGATTTACTTGTTCGTATTGGTGGGAGAAATAAATTAGCAACTCTGGTAGACCGCACAGTGTCAGCTGTCAACATTGACGCTTTAGCCGAGTTGGTAATGGAGAAATTCGTGCGTAGACAGTTAATCAAGGCTGGAAATGAAATTGTACATCTGGGTTACGAGACAGAAACTGAGTTATCACAAATCCTTGACCAATCACAACAGAAAGTTTTTCAATTATCTAATCAAACCCTATCTTCAAACACTGAACACAACAGCACGATTAACGTTGCTGCTTACGAAGATTTAAATTCAGTAAACCCCATTTACCATACAGGACTTCATGAACTCGATAATTTGATGGTGGGATTTGAAAGCGGCACACTCACCATAGTTGCGGGTAGGCCATCAATGGGGAAGTCCCAAATTGCGCTGTTTCTTGCGCTCCAAATGATACTACTTCACAATCTACCTGTGGTCATCTTCTCCTTGGAGATGACAAAGAAACAATTGGAGTACAGGCTGTGGAGTTTAATTAGTGTTAGCAACGCCTATAAGCATTTAGAGTTAACGCCACTAAAAAGCGATCGCATCCGCAGACATCGCTCAGGTAATAAACCCCTAGCAGACTGGGAATTTACAAGCATTGCCAAAATCGTTGGTATTGCTTCCGAACTGCCGCTTTATATGAATGACTCAAGAGGTATTACCGTTTCTGGAATTGGTTCCGAATGCCGTCAAATTAAGGCCAAAGAGGGAAAACTTGGGTTAGTTGTCGTTGATTACCTGCAAATGATGGCAGAGGATTCAGGCGGCAACCGGAGTTATGAACTAGGTGACGTGGCACGGGGACTTTACAAAATGGCTGGGGAAATAGAAGTTCCTGTGTTGGCACTTTCTCAAATTTCTAGGGGAGTTGAGGGCAGACAGAATAAGCGCCCAATGATGAGCGACCTCAGCCAATCGGGAATTTTAGAAATGGTGGCAGACAATATTATTCTCGCTTACCGGGATGAGTACTACAACCCAGACACTACAGACCAAGGAATATTAGAGCTGATTGTGGCTAAAGCACGGCACGGTGAAACAGGTACAGCAACGGTATTTTTTGACAAGTCCTATGGAATTATCCAGAATTTGCGCTCATGTAATATCTGAGTCCTCAAACTGCTGTCGAAACCATCCGCCTCCTGTATCGGAATTTTTACTGGGGGCTATTGATAATAGCCCTAGTAACAACTCTGAACAAATAGAGATATCCCCAAGTATTGACAACCCTAGTAAAAAGCCTGAACAAATAAAGATATCCCCCAGTAAAGATAGCCCTAGCAAAAAGCGCAGAAATTGGGGTGAGGGTAATGGCACTATTCATTGGCGCACCATTACTAGGGGTGTAAAGGACTATCCCCAGGCTTATTATCATTGGCAGGAAAAAGGGAGAAAGAAGACCAAGTACATTCCCAAGCATTTACTGGGGGTTGTTCAAGAAGCAGAGTTCAAGAAGCGCCCAATTATAGAAATTTTGGCATTACTGGGTGTTGTGCCTAGCCCTAGTAAAAACACATTACTGGGGGATATCGAAAATAGCCCTAGTAACGATGTCGAGCAGTCAAAGATACCCCCTAGTAAAGATAGCCCTAGTAATAATGGCGGACAATCAGAAATACCTCCCAGTAAAGATAGCCCTAGTAAAACAAGACGACACAAAGGATTAGGTAGTGGCTCCATTCAGTGGAAAACCATCACCCTTCACGGCAAAGATTATCCCCAAGCTTGGTATCACTATGAGTTTTGGAAAAATGGCGATCGCTTGGTTAAAAAGTGCAAGTATATTCCAAAACGATTATTAGGGAGAATAGAGAAGCTAGAAGCAAATAAAGCGCCTGTTAAAGAGATTTTGTCAATATTGCGAGTAAAATTATAGAAAAACCTCATTCTTAGAAAATCCGCGCAAATCGTGAATACCATATAACGTTTTTAGCAAGTTGTTTATGTTTTACATTTTTAGGCTGTGATTACTTCTAAGCAAAGGTCTTAGCAAATTAAATAATCGACGAGTATAATCTTTAGTCGCAAGAGCGATCGCCAGAGTAAATCAGACTAGACATCCAACAGTAACAAACAGAGTTAGATAAACGTGTTCATTACACTACTTTAAATTTACACGTCCTTGAGGGTCGCCATAGAGCGAGTATGCAAGCCAAGTAGAGTTGTAGGGCGCAAGCTGGCGGATTTCTTCTCTAGCATAGCGAAATGCCTCAGCAATAGTCTCGTTATCTTTTAACAATCCTGTGTAGAAGCGTTGGGCAAACCTTAACGCTAGTCCATCATTTACTTCCCACATAGCTCCGACGAATACAGCCACACGCGCCTCTGTCACTAACCGTTCAGCCCAACCACCTAAACCAGTAAAACTGAACTCTGACCGTCCTCCGTGGCAAGCATTAATAAAAAGCAGTGGGCGTGGTCTGCGTCCACCAAATCTGACTCGAATGTCAGAAGGACGTAGAATACCATCTGATAACTTGATCGCAGAGTTACCAGGTAAGGCAGCGTCAAACATACCGTGGCAGGCAAAGTGTAACATAAAGAATTTTCCGGTCTCTAACCAATCCAATACTTCTTGGTAAGTGCTAAAAGGCTCAAGTACAGTGATATCTGAACGCAAATTATGTAACTGCTTGATGAAAGTTACCTCTTCCTGTACTGCTCCCAGGTTGACTTGAGTAGGCGCTATTGGCCGTGCCGTACCCACCTGTAACTCTTCAACTGTGCCTCCTTGCCCTGATAACCAACGGGATAAAGCAAACTGCTGACACCAAAATTGTTCGTCTTCTCGTTCTCCATCTTCGTTATAACGATAGGGCTTAATTACTTCCCACGGTACCCAAGGCTCATCAGAAGTAATGAGAATAGATGAAATTAGGAATTTAAAGCGCCAATACTCCTGCTGCAATTTATCAGGAATTAGTTCATCCCATAGTTCACGCCCTAAAGTTGCCAACCGTCGTTCAGCAGCAGCTTGTTCTGTTGACTTAATTGGTGCAGCTAAGCTTCCCAGTTCTTTGTATACTGCCTGCATTTTCTCTAATGGTGAGCCTTTCAAGGTTAATTCACCAACTTTGACATGGTGATACCCTGCGACTTTTGAATGCAACGTGAAGTAGAGAGTACGGTCATCGCGCAATTCAATGCATAATTCCAAATCAGGTGGTGGGACAATAGGTGCTATTTTTAACTCTAGGCTTGTCACTTCTTTTGGTTTTGATACATCGTAATCTAAAGGGTCTTTCACAACTAGTACGCTGCACCTTTCTGTACCAATACGGCGATCGCATTGGTAAAAATCTACTCGTATTTCTTGCTCACCAAGTTTGCAAGCGGTAAGGTTAAACTCTACACTAGAGTCGCTGTCAAGTTTCACTTGCATTAATTGATAATCGTTGCCTTCAATATCCAAACCGCGAGGAGTACGCAATACTACTTCTATCTCAGGCAATTGTGCGGGAGTACAACTATTCTCAACATAGATAGCCTGAGTACTAGACTTTGGTTGTTCGATCAGAAGTTGGACGAATAGGCTGAACTTTTCGTTAAGGATAATTTGATTTGGAGATTCTAAATTAGGATAGCGCAAGAGCAGTGAAGAAGCTTCCAGAAAAGCTTGATGATTATCTATTGGTTGAGTCTGGGGTTGATTAACAGGAGGAATATTTCTCGAAGTTTGGGGTCTATTCTGTGGAGGTTCGTGATAGAAATTGGTTGCGTCTAGCTTGGGTTTTTCTGATTTAGGCAGCTTCGGTCTCAATCCACGCCCTGCTTGCTGTAATAAATTTGTTGATGACTGTGGTGATGTTTCTGCTGGTAGTAATGGTTGTTCTATATCGTAAAAATCTGCGGCTAAAAATAACCCACTATTACGATTTTCTTCAATAAAAATTTTTGCTGTTTCTAACTCTTGTACGGTCTCTAATTTAGTAGTGACCTTTAAGAATATTTCTTCTGGAAACTGGTGTATTGCTGGCAAAGCTGTTTCTTTACAGACAAATTTTTTAGTTGCTTCTATCGCTGCTAGTAACTCTTGCTGATTTCTAGATTGTATTTTCAGCTTTTTGCCATTTACTTCTACTTCTACCTCAATTGCTTTACTGCCTACGCGACCTCCTAAAAAATTTAAAAGCTTCTGAATATTTTTTAGGTTAACTGTAGCGGACAAAAACCATACTAAAAAAAACCTCAGTGACATACAAAATATCCCTACTATTACACCAACTAGTACAGCGTGGCGGAAATAAAAAACAAATTAAAAATCAACACAAGGCTTATTTTATAGTAATTTTGACTTCCGCCTTACGCCTTACGGTACTAGTTTTAAATTTGCTATTCACTCTAATTCGGTTCGTTTAAACTTTAGCGTTATTGCTCCTTTACCACCAGCTTTTGCACCACTTCCAATTAAGCTAACCTTACCTTCGCCATTAATTTCTACTGATAGCTCAATTTCATCAAGGTGCATTCCAGGTTTGTTTTCAGTTTCTATCTCTGCACGTTTGAATAAACGACTTACTATTTGTAAAAACCGACCCATTTCTTGCTCTAACTTGTCGGCGCTAATCTCTACTTTGTACTTAGTAGCACCTTCAGATGGAGCTTCCCAAGTCCTTGTTTCTGGTGGAAATTGAACATTATCGGTAACAATCGAGATAATTTCTTCTTGCATAAACATTTTAGTTGCCAATTATTTTCTTTATGTGAATACAAAACTAAATCTTGTTTTACGGATGAAATATGTTTGTTAGAAATTATAGTTCTCACTATAATTGACTACGAAATAAGGTAGAAAGCAGAAGGAATGGTATTTTCATGCTTTATATAAATACCTCCTACAAGAAGAGTAATTTTTATCCTATAAGATGCTAATTTTACAAAAC
>NZ_JACKZU010000586.1:0-2994 GCF_014222165.1 Nostoc sp. 2RC | reverse complement strand
GGGGGAGATGGGGGAGATGGGGGAGACAAGGAGAATAATTCCTCAGTCAACAGTCAACAGTCAACACTCCCAATACCCCATGCCCTTATGCCGAATTCTCCTCATTTGTATTGGCAAACAAACTGGGATCGAGATAGTTAATACGGGCCAAGGGACTTAAGGCTGCGAGAATTTGAGCGCCGTAGCTGCGGTTAACTACACGACTATCAAGCAAAGCGACAATACCTTGACTTTCTCGCACTGGAGCGATGGCTCGTTGTAATTCATTCAAGGCGGTTGGTAATAAATATAAACGGAACCAATCTTGATGCGATCGCTTGTAACGAGCTACTCTACCAGCTACTAGAGGATTTTCCAAAGATGGTAGCGGCAAAGTCGCAATAATTAACAGCTGGGGTGCAGGTAACACTTGCTGATGTTCTCGCCAAAATTCCCAACCGCTTACCAAAATACCATTTTCATCTAAACAAGTTTTTTCCACCTGCACCCGCGAACCAAATTCTGAGGCCAAAATTGTTCCTACTTGGGACTTGAGTGGGACATCGCCTACCAAAATCACAGTTAACCCTGGTGCTGTAGCACTCAGACAAACCAGAGTGCGGACTTTGTGAATAAATGCCGCTTGAAACTCTGGTGTATTGGGTAGGGGTAACTTATAAGGTACATACAGCTGAATTGCTTCGGCTTGACTTTCAGAAGAAAATTTCAGGCAAGTTAAATCTTCCAAACCTAAACGCTCACGGAACAGGGGAGCCTCCGTTTCTGGTTCTACAGCACTGCCAATTAAAACTACTGGTTGTCGCTGCCAAATGGGGGAAAGTATTTTCCCTAATTCCATTGGGGCATAGTGCAAAGAAAATAAACCTTGGCGACGGGCGATAGTCGCCCAGAAGAGGGCAGAGGGGGCTGGGGAGGCAGAGGGTGAAAGACTTTCTGTTAGCAGTTGAAATTCTTGCCAGAAATGTTTCCAATTATCTGGGATATTACTGATGTCTAAAGTAGAATAAAGACGGTTTAAAATGTCTATTTCTAGTCCAGAAATGAGATAGCACTCATAGGGATTTGCAGGATGCTGAAAAAATTCGTGTGTCAGTTGTATCCTTGCTTCACGAATTGCTTCAGCTTGGTTTGGGCAAGCTAGCATGAGTTGATCCCAATCATGGGGTTGAATTTCTTGGGCGAGCTGATGACGCACCCAATCTTCAAGGTCGTCTACGCCATCAATAATTGTAGGAATACCTTTGGGAAAGCGATCGCCATCAGCCAACTGTCCTTTTAACCAAGCTTCAGGGGAAGTCAACAGTAGCCCTTGGAACTGGGCATCAGGCCATGCGTCACCTGTCCTAATTGGTTTGTTGGCTGGTAGCCACTGCTGTAGACGGGGAATTTCCACCCGCAACAGAAGTTGTTGCACTGATTCTTGAGCAACAATAATTACGGGGCCATGCCACATCAGGGCTGATGCTACGAAACTGGTACGATATCGTCCTTGATAGCCACAAACTGCCCCCACTTGAATGAGGGCGCTACGTTCCAGGCGCAAGGCGCGTGCTACCAACCGTGCCATCGTCAAATGATGGGGCCAGGAGGGGAACCCCGCCTGCGATCGCAAAAAGTTATGTAGTGACAAATGAACTTCTGCCTCAATCACACGCTTTTAATCCCATAACAAAGTGACTTTTACCAATAAAGCCCCATTTCTATTATGTTGTCCTTTGTCATTGATCATTTGTCATTTGTCTTCTGTTACAAAGTTCAGGCACTCCGTTGGTAGGGTTCCCCCGCTTAAAGGAACTGCCCTTGAGCCACTGCGTTCCACAGGACTTTCTTTGGGCTTGTTCGCCCTTAGGGTTACCGTAGGATAGCAACTGGCGTCTGAATATAAAGAAGCCTTAGCTTTTAATTTTGGGCTTAGTCATTTGTTCTTTATCTAAAACTAATGACTAATGACTAATGACCAATGACTAATGACCAATCACCAATTACCTAATTATGCCAACCTACACAGGAATTTCCAGCGAAGCCTTCAGGCATCCCCTGGATAGCCAAGCAGAGCAAGCTTTACGTAATTTACCAGGATTTGATTTTTTAGCCCGTAAATTTGTGGAATTTTTCGCTGAACGCCCTCAGTTAGTTTATTTAATGGGCAACACCATCCAAGTCGGGCCGCGCCAATATTCCACCATCTACCAGATTTTTCGGGAATGCGTCCGAGATTTGGACATTTATCCAGAACCCGCACTGTTTGTTGAGCAAAATTCCCAAGCTAATAGCTACGCACTTGGACAAGAGCATCCTTACATAGTCATAAATACAGGGATATTAGACTTACTAAACGAAGTTGAAATTAGGGCGGTGTTAGCCCATGAACTGGGGCACATTAAATGTGGTCATACTATTTTAATTCAAATGGCGATATGGGCGAGGAGTGTAGCTACTACCGTTGGGGAATTAACCTTTGGCATTGGTAATTTCCTGAGTCAAGGTTTGTTGCTTGCTTTTTACGAATGGCGGCGTAAAGCTGAGTTATCGTCAGATCGGGCTGCTTTATTGGTAATGGATGACTTAAATCCCGTGATGAGTTCGATGATGAAAGTCACGGGCGGTAGTTTCAAATATGCCCACGAATGCAGTTTACAAGAATTTATGAAACAGTCTGAAAATTATCAAGCACTTGATGAAGATGGACTTAACCAAGTGTATAAATTCTTAATGTACACTGGGTTTCAAGGTGCAATGATGACACATCCTTTTCCTGTGGAGCGTTTGCACTACTTACAACAGTGGGCGGTATCAGAGGAATATCAGCAAATTCGTCAAGGAAACTATCAGCGATCGCCCGCATCTGGAGCAGTAAATGTTCCCGCAGATTCTTCCGAAAATGAAAAAGAAGCTTTGCGCCGTCAAATTGAAGAATTACAACGCGAAATTAACAGAATGAGAAGGCCGGATAATAATTCGTAAAAGGACTAGAGAGTGGGGGGCAGGGGAAAG
>NZ_JACKZU010000585.1:0-3004 GCF_014222165.1 Nostoc sp. 2RC | reverse complement strand
ACCCCCTACCTCCCCATCTCCCTCATCCCCACTCACCTCACTGTCACCGGATGACTAACAACGCCCCCATACATCAACCCGCCGTCATTCCACGGAACTGTAGTCGGTTGTGTGTTACCTAAATTGTCAGTGGCACGAGCTTGCAGAAAATATTCGCCGGGAACTGGGTTCCATTCCATATCCCAACGTACCCATGCAAATGGAAAATTTGGTTCTCTCAGTCTTGCAAATTGCCAGGTTTTCCCACCATCGAGGCTAACTTCCACCCGTACAATCTTTCCTTTTCCAGACCAAGAACGTCCACGCAGTAGGTGACTTCGGGGAGAAAGTGTAGCTGGCCAAGCCAATTCAAAGGCGCTTTTAACATTTTGATATGTAATCAACTGGCCTTTATAGGGAGCAATAGCTGGATAGTCTGCACCAATCAACACCATTTGCTCGGTTACCCAGGGAGTGTATATCGGCTTTTCAGAAACTTCAATCCGCTCAATCCATTTAACGTTGGCATTTCCTCCCCAACCAGGAAATAAAGCACGGCACGGTTGACCATGATCTGGGGGTAATGGTTCTCCGTTCATGGCGTAGGCGATGAGGGAGTTATCTGCTAATGCTTTGCTAATGGGAACTACACTGTTGAACTTGGACTTATTGGTTGAATTGAGTGAATCTAAATCTGCACCTCCAATGAGTACATCTTTTGCTGTGGATTTGAGTCCAGCTCGCTCTAATAATAATCCCAGTGGTACGCCAGTCCACTCAGCCACACCAATAGCCCCAAGCCTCCAGCGCGTTCCAGAGAGTGGTCTGTTGTAAGCTTCTTCAAAGAAGCGCCGACCATTGGCAGCACACTCGATGGCGCAAGTAACCGAGATGGATGGCATGGCGATGATTTCATCGTAAGTGAACTCACAAGGCTGAGAAACACCTGTTCCATGAATCTGCAATCGCCATGTAGAAGGGTCAAAGGGAGGAGGAGTACTGCGGTTATGAACGTAAAACCAATCATTTGGTACTATGTAGCCACGCCCATACATGGCTTCCCAGTTCATCTCTAATGTGCCTTTGCTATGAGAGATATATCCCGGTGGTAATGGCTTAAGTATTTTGCTTTGTTTGGTTTTAACACCTGTCTGAGCATAGGCAATTGCTGGTTTAGCCGCCCCTCCAATGGCTGTTGCACCAACCATAGTGGCTAATATTTGCAGAAACCTCTGCCGCGAAATACCCGCATCTGCACTTTTGAGGCAAATGTACTCTTCAACCCGCGCCTGTAGATAATCCTCCTGGTCATTTGTCATTTTTTTTCGTCCTTGGGCAACAGTCAACAGTCAACAATCAACCGTCAACAATCAACAGACTATCTTTCTTTCACTGTCCAAACACCAGTGGTTTCATCTTGCGTGTAGTTAGGCAAATAGTAATCAAATTTGTTTTGAGCTATTTGAGCGATCGCATTAATAAAGCGATGGCAATCTTCTAATGTATTATATACAGCAAAGCTAGCTCGGATAATACTAGGAATGTTGCGGGTAATTCCTTGGTCTACTTCTTTGGCAATCTCTAGGTCTTGTTCGTCTGAAATATTCTTGAGTTTGCGAATGTATTCGTATGTGCAAAAAGCCCCAGCCCTAACCCCAATGCCATATTCTTGTGCCAGAATTTCTGCCACTAAACGTCCGTCAAACCCATCGATATCAAAGGGAATAACATGGGCTAAATTATCTCCTCCAATATGGACTTTTACACCAGGAATATTCGCAAGCTGTGTAAATGTAAACTCCACTAAAGAATGTTCGTACTCAGCTATACGCGAACGCCCCAATCCTTCTATAATTTGAATCGCTTTGGCAATGGCGATCGCACCCATCGCGTTTGGTGTTCCAGGATCGTGGGCACGTTCTGTGTAAAAACGCTTGATTTCTAAGTTTCTGGTGATATAAGGCAGGTTTCCACCGCCAATTTGATAAGGGTAGGAGCTATCAAAAAATTCTTTTGGCCCCAGCAAAACCCCAGTTCCATAAGGTGCATACATTTTGTGTCCAGAAAATGCCACAAAATCCAAATGACATGGGTCATTATCTGGACGCATGTCCACTCGTTCGTGCTGAATTAATTGACACACGTCGGCAAATATCTTTGCATTGTACTTATGTGCTAAAGCTGCAAGTTGGTAAATCGGAGGTCTATAACCTGTAATTGTCGAAGCGCCTGTAATAGTCAGTAACTTAATTTGCTCTGCTTGCGGACGATTTTGATGTGCCTTGAAGATATTTTCTATTTCAGTCAAACTGATACTTCCATCTGACTGGGTTCTGTATTGCACAACTTCGTCTCTAGTTATCCAAGGCAATAAATTTGATGAATGTTCAATATCAGAAACTAAGATTTTTCCAGGTTTTTTTGCCCAAAGTGTAGCGGCTCCATTAATTGCTTCTGTTGTATTTTTCGCAAAGATGACATAATTTTGTGAAGACGATCCTACAAAATCCCGAATGATATCCCTACTAGCATCATATTCTCGTGTCGTAATAACCGATTTCTGTCCAGAACCTCGATGTACACTGCCGTAAGTATCAAGCATATTGTCTACATATTGCTTGAGAGTTGCAAAGGGAGTGGTTGTGGCTCCATTATCTAAGTTGATGTACTTAACATAGTTGCCATTCAAAGTTTTTACTTTAAAGGACAAAGACTCGTCTGTAAATAACGGTTTAATTTCTTTGTGCCAAAAGCTATCAAAATTTTCTGCAAATAGTGGTAACCGAGCATTTTTTTGCTTGATTTTTGTATCCAATGTGAAGATATTGGTCATTTTTAGCACCCCTATTTTAAATTTTTATTTCTTGGCAAGTGCAACAACACTCAGCTTGATTTCGCAGAATAATCAGATTCCAGTTGAAGAATTTCAGTGTTTTAAGTTACGTAACTTTAGGCACAAGCATCAGTGATTTCCATCATTGTTTAATAAATAATTAGGAATTGTAAGCAGTATCAATACTTAATT
>NZ_JACKZU010000584.1:0-3026 GCF_014222165.1 Nostoc sp. 2RC | reverse complement strand
CCTTTTCCCTTTCCCCTTTCCCCTTTCCCCTTTCACCTTTCCCCTTTCACCTTTCCCCTTTCCCCGAACCGTATTAAGACCACTACGATTTTTGCTTAGGAATTGACCCTTCAATTCCTTCAACATACCAATCCATTGCTAGTTGTTGCTTGTCGTCTAATACTTTACCTTTTGGCACTCGCACTACACCTTTTTGGTCTTTCACCGGGCCATCAAAAGGATGTGCAGTACCTTGAATAAATTCATCGCGTTTGGCATTGATTAATTGTTGCACATCAGCCGGAATCACTTGATTCATGGGAGAAATATCTACCATTCCTTGACCAATACCATCCCAAATTTCTTGGGATTTCCAAGTATTAGTCATTACAGCCAAAGCTTTATCTGTATAGAATTTACCCCATTTATTAATAGCTGATGTCAGGTGAGCTTTTTGACCAAACTTGCTCATATCGGTGTTATAGCCGAAAGCATAAATACCTTTTTCTTCAGCAAATTGTACAACAGCACCAGAATCGGTATGCTGGGTCAGCACATCTGCACCTAAATTAGCTAAAGCTTGCGCCGCTTCTCTTTCTTTAGCTGGATCGTACCAAGTTTGCGCCCAAAGTACCTTAACTTTTGCCTGGGGATTTGTGAACCGCATTCCTTGAGCAAATGCACTGATACCACGAATTACTTCCGGAATCGGATATGCCCCAATAAAACCAATTACATTTGATTTTGTCATTTTGCCAGCAATCATGCCGGTTAAATATCGCGGTTCTTCAAAACGTCCCAAATAAGTGCCAACATTAGGGGCACGTTTGTAACCCGTACAGTGTTCAAAGAAAATATTAGGAAACTCTTTGGCAACTTTAATTGTTGGGTTCATGTAGCCAAAAGAAGTTGTAAAAATTAATTTGTTACCATCTAACGCTAATTGGCGAATTACTCTTTCAGCATCAGCACCTTCGTTGACATTTTCCACAAAGGTAGTTTTTACTTTATCTTGAAGATTGGCTTCCATCTGTCTGCGACCTAAATCATGAGCATAAGTCCAGCCAAAATCGCCCACAGGCCCTATATAAACAAATCCCACTTTCAGAGGTTCATTAACTACCACAGGTGATGCTAAAGGAGATACTTCACCTGATGAATTGGAATTTCTGCCTTGAATACAACTAGTTAAGGCAAAGCTAGATCCTGCTAAAGTAACATAGTTGAGAAATTTCCGACGATCCATATTTATCGATATTGGTTGAACTGCTGAAAAGGTTTTTGTTGATTTTTAGTAGCGACAGACACAAGGTTGACTTAATTTTAGCTTGGGAGTGGGGAGTGGGGTAAAGGGTAAAGGGTAAAGGGTAAAGGGTAAAGGGATAGATTTAACCTTTCCCCCTTACCCCTTTCCCTTTCACCATTCCCCATACTTCTCTGCGAGAGGCTGCGCCAACGACTACGCTCAGTACAAGTACCCAATGCCCAATGCCAATTCCTTTTGGAGGTTTTGAAATGAATTTATTTGAGCTTTTAGCAGGGGAAGATAATCATTTAGCTTTGGTTTCGCCTGAGGGGCGATCGCTCACTTATCAACAATTGCGCGAAAATGTTACTGGACTGGTATCTCAACTCCACAGCTTTGGACTCAAACCAGGAGAACGCATTGCCATTGCTATGAATAATGGTTTGCCAATGGTAATCACTTTTCTCGCTGCTACTTTATCTGGTACTGCTGCACCTTTGAATCCCAAATACAAGCAAGATGAATTTGCCTTCTACTATGCAGATACCCAGGCAAAAGCACTAATTACACTGTCTGAGGAACCAGAAGCGGCCATTGCTGCCCTCACACCAGATATGATACCGATCAATGCCAAAGTCAATCCTGATGGTGCATTGAGCTTTGAGCTGGGCATTGGGCATAAATTCTTCTCCGAGTCCCCGCGTCCCCACGTCCCCGCGTCCCCCTCGTCTGACGATATAGCCATGATTCTCCACACCAGTGGTACTACCAGTCGTCCCAAACGGGTGCCAATTCGTCATCGCAACCTTATTGCTTCTGCTAACAACATTGTTAGTGCTTATTCGCTCACTTCAGCTGACACTACACTGTGCTTAATGCCGTTGTTCCACGTTCATGGGTTGGTGGGCTGTTTGTTGTCAACTCTCGCATCTGGTGGTACGCTTGTTTGTCCTGATGGTTTTAACGCCCTGGAGTTCTGGAAATTGGTAGATACCTACAAACCTACCTGGTACTCCGCAGCACCAACGATGCACCAAACAATTTTGGCACGGGCTACCCGCAATACCGAAATTGTCAAAGCAAATCGCTTCCGTTTTATTCGCTCTAGTAGTGCTTCTTTGCCTCCAGTTATCATTGAACAAATGGAGGCAACTCTCAATGCTCCTGTGGTGGAATCTTACAGCATGACTGAAGCATCCCACTTAATGACTACTAACCCCTTACCGCCAAAAGTCCGCAAAGCCGGTACTGTCGGTTATGGCTTCGGTGTGGAAGTGGGTATTATGGACTCGGAAGGTAACTTGTTAACCCAAGGAAGTTTGGGTGAGGTGGTGGTAAAAGCACCAAATGTCATTGAAGGCTACGAAAATAACCCAGAAGCCAACGCCACTGGTTTTGTAAATGGTTGGTTCCGCACAGGAGACCAAGGGACAATTGATGAAGATGGCTATCTTTGCCTGACTGGACGAATAAAAGAATTGATTAATCGGGGTGGAGAAAAAATTTCTCCTTTAGAAGTAGACGATATTTTGCTACGCCATCCCGCCGTTGCTGAAGCCTTAGCTTTTGCTGTCCCCCATAAATCTTTAGGAGAAGATATTCACGCCGCTGTTGTCCTCAAAGCAGAAGCTAGCGAAAAAGAACTTTTAGCTCACTGTTCAACTATGCTGGCAAACTTTAAAGTGCCGAAACAAATTCACATTTTAGACCAATTACCCCGTGGTGCTACCGGGAAATTACAACGGTTGGCGATGGCGAAGTTGCTTGGTATTGGAGAATAGGGAAGGGGGAGATGGGGGCC
>NZ_JACKZU010000583.1:0-3028 GCF_014222165.1 Nostoc sp. 2RC | reverse complement strand
GTATTGCCCCCACCCCCCCACTCTCCATTCCTAAAAAACTCGTGATAGAACAACAAAAGCAAGAACCAGAAATGCCATATCTCACACGCATCCAAGTACTGGGAGCGATGGGAGCCACTGCGATAATTTTGCTGATAGTCGCTAAATTGTGGTTGTATTTTGGCAACTTTTCCCTATTTTCGTGGAATTTCAACGAAAGAGATTTGCTGTTGGGTGTAGGATTGGGATTTGCCATCACTGCATTAAGTGGCTTAACTTATCGCCTTTGGAGTTCCTACCGTAAAAGTGCAGATTTTTATCTAGAAGTAATATTAAAACCTTTAACTTTGCCAGACTTAATTTGGTTAGGCTTGCTACCTGGTTTAAGTGAAGAATTATTATTTCGGGGCGTGATGCTGCCAGCTTTAGGTTTCGATGATTTAGCTGTGATTGTATCTAGTCTTTGTTTTGGCGTCTTGCATTTGAGTGGTTCTCAACAATGGCCTTACGTAGTTTGGGCAAGCATTGTTGGCATCATATTAGGATACAGCGCCTTGCTCACTGGCAACTTATTAGTACCTATTGCCGCTCATATCATGACGAATTGGATTTCTAGTTATATGTGGAAAATTTGGGAATTGTCGAAAAGTAAAAAATAAGATATTCGGAGATTATAGTCATTCAGCTATAACTAGAAAATATAATTTCTTGAACGCTTACCTACTAAAGAAAAAATTGCCATATGAAATTATCAATATATACCCATCTTAAATTCTAGCTTGGTAACTAAATCTGGTTGCGATCGCTCCAACGCTGACTCAATACAGTTAGGGAAAAGGGAAAAGGGTAAAGGGTAAAGGGTAAAGGGTAAAGGTTTCAAATACATCCTTTACCCCTTAACCTTTTCCCAGGCCACAAGCAAAGTTCATACTGTTTATCCAAACCGTATTGAGTGCTGGCTCATATCATGTCCGCATAATTAGGATCTGCTGAATAGGTTTGAAAGTCTTATATTCTGTGCTTTTGAGGTTTTTCAGTCGCACTCAAGTGCAAGAAAATAAAGCTATAGGAATCCTATTTGATTTTTGAACAAAATTCCGTACACTTTACTTTTTTATAATCCTGTTGCCTATTCCCTATTGCCTCTTGCCTGCCTATACAGATCAGTTCATTAATCAAATCGGACTGCTATATAAGGCTTAAAAACTTTGCATTGCTTATTTGTTGGACTCTAAAAAATGGAAAACAATCAGGATAAAACTGTTCCCTATTAAGAGTTACCTACCACCACCAAAGGACTTTTTCAGCAACCCCTAATTAGTTCTGATTCCCACAACCATTGCACCCCACCCCTTAATCCCCTCCCCGCAGGCGGGGAGGGGAGACAAAGCGTAGCTTTGGCGGGGTGGGGTTTTTCGGATTTAATAAGTAATCAAGCGGACACGATATCATCCAAAAATTAATTTTGATCAGCACGTATTGACAGCAACTAGGAATTAGTATTAGCTGCTGCCAGGGCGATGGCCATTGGTAAAATCCGATGTTCTTGAATTTGAATTCTGGCGTGCAGTGTTTCTGGGGTATCATCCGGTAGCACTGGTACTGCGGCTTGCATCAATATAGGGCCGCTGTCCATTTCTAAACAAGCAATATGCACAGTACAGCCAGTGATTTTTACCCCAGAAGCCAAAGCTTGTTCTACAGCATTAATTCCCTTAAAACTAGGCAATAAACTTGGATGTATATTAATAATTTTGTTAGGAAAAGCATCAATAAATACTGATGTCAACAGTCGCATCCACCCCGCCAGAATCACCCATTCGACATCATACTGCCGTAATGTCTGCACAATTTTCTCATCAAACTTTTCCCGGCTTTTATACTCGCGGTGATTCAGCAACACAGCTTCTATTCCGCGATTTGCTGCTTTGACTGCTGCTTTTGCTGTGGGGTTATTATAAATCAAAACTTGAATTTTGGCATTTAGTTGTCCATTTTCAATCGCTTGGGCAACTACATCAAAATTGCTGCCATTTCCAGAAGCCATAACTCCCAGTTTCAAAGGAGTATCTTGTGGGCGGACATTGTTAACGCCGGGAGAAACCAAGCTAGGGGTACAATCAGGGCAAAGCGTCATAACAGCAAAAAGGGAAAATTATAAATGCCAAAAACATATAGTAAGTCTTGGTTGGACAATGATACAGTAGCTGCTTGGATTTTTCTCACACCAGCACTGATTTTACTAGGTGTTTTTATCATTTGGCCCATAGCTTATTTGTTTTACCTGAGTTTCACCGCCGGCAGTTTCACCTCAAAGGGTATTTATTGGATAGGGTTAAAAAACTATTGGCGCTTGTTATTAAATTCTGACTTCTGGCAAGTTATTGGTAACACCATTTATTTTACTGTTGCCACCATTATTCCCAGTTTAATTATCCCCTTGGGATTAGCAGTGCTATTAAATCGCTCCTTAGCTTTGCGGGGAATCTTGCGGAGTGCTTATTTTTTACCTTCAATTATTTCTCTTGTAGCTGCTGGCTTAGGATTTCGCTGGCTGTTTCAAACAACGGGGCCAGTGAACGGACTGTTAGATTTTTTTGGTATTCCAGCCGTACCTTGGCTGGGAGATATATTTTGGGCAATGCCAGTACTAATTTTAATGAGTATTTGGAAACAAATCGGCTTCAATATGGTGGTATTTTTAGCTGGGTTGCAAGCAATTCCCCTTAGCCGTTATGAAGCAGCAGATTTAGATGGTGCCAATGCTTGGCAACAATTTTGGCATATTACATTACCCGGATTGCGTCCCACTGTTGTATTTGTCACAATTACCACTGCAATTTTTACATTGCGGAGTTTTGAACAAGTTTATGTCATCACTGGCGGCGGCCCCTTGAATTCCACTAATTTGCTGGTTTACTACATTTATCAAGAAGCCTTTGCTCAATTTGATTTTGGCTATGCCGCCGCCGCCGCAACGGTGTTGTTAGCGGTGACTTTAGTACTGGTATATTTGCAGTTACAAACTTGGGGAGAGGAGTAGGGGGAG
>NZ_JACKZU010000582.1:0-3030 GCF_014222165.1 Nostoc sp. 2RC | reverse complement strand
ATATAATTATTTAATTCTTTAAAAGAAAATATTCTATTTTTGTTAGAAATCAAAGCAATTTGAAAATTAATATTAAAAAAATAGCAGTTTGAAAGTAATTTTGCTAGCTTACTAGTGGCAATATTACATAGTTATTTAGACTTATTCCAGATGTGAGTAAAGGTGTCATGTACTGACTAAGGCTACCTTAAGCAGTTCGCTTCTGGAAATACTTATCATGGGTAAGATGACCTTCATACCCCAGATCAGTAAAATTGCATACTAACGAATAGGTCAACAAAAGGGAGTCGGGAAAATAAGTTGCCCCGTTGGGATTAAATTTCTGACCCTACTCCCCTACTACCTACTGCCTACTCTTGCCCTAACAGGGCTTGGTCAAAATCCTTTTGTAATGGAGTGTCGAAATGACATTAGCAACTACTCCACAAACAAAGCCTTTAACAGACGAAGAATTACGCAAAATTAATGCTTACTGGCGTGCAGCGAACTATCTTTCAGTCGGGCAAATATATCTACTGGACAATCCACTACTGAGAGAACCGCTAAAAATCGAACACGTTAAACCCAGGCTTTTGGGTCACTGGGGAACAACACCAGGGTTGAATTTCATCTATGCTCACCTAAATCGGGTTATTAAAAAATATGACCTGAATACAATTTATATTGCCGGGCCTGGTCATGGAGGCCCTGGATTAGTAGCCAACACTTATTTAGAAGGTACTTACAGTGAGTACTACCACAACATTTCCCAAGATGTTGAGGGAATGCAGAAACTCTTCAAACAATTCTCTTTCCCTGGTGGTATCCCCAGCCACGTTGCACCGGAAACTCCTGGTTCCATCCACGAAGGCGGAGAACTAGGTTATGCCCTCGTCCATGCTTTCGGTGCTGCTTTTGATAATCCAGATTTGATTGTTGCTGCTGTTGTGGGTGACGGGGAAGCGGAAACTGGTGCTTTAGCTACTAGCTGGCACTCAAATAAATTTCTCAACCCAGCCCGTGATGGTGCGGTACTGCCAATTTTGCATTTAAATGGATATAAAATTGCTAACCCAACAGTGTTATCACGGATTAGCCATGAAGAATTAGAAAGTTTATTTGTCGGCTATGGCTACAAACCATACTTTGTAGAAGGTCACGATCCGGCAGATGTACACCAGCAAATGGCGGCAACTCTAGATACAATCATCCCTGAAATTCAAAGTATCCAAAGAGAAGCCCGCGTACATGGTTTTACGGAACGTCCCCAGTGGCCGCTGATTATCATGCGAACCCCTAAAGGTTGGACAGGGCCGCAGGAAGTAGATGGCAAAAAAACCGAAGATTATTGGCGATCGCATCAAGTTCCCTTTGGCAACATCAGCAAACAGCCAGAACACCTAAAACTCCTAGAAGATTGGATGAAGAGTTATAAACCAGAAGAACTCTTCGACAGCAATGGTAAGCTGATTGAGGAACTGGCAGAACTAGCTCCCAAAGGACAGCGACGCATGGGTGACAACCCCCACGCCAACGGTGGTCTGTTGCTGCATGACCTAAAGATGCCGGATTTTCGAGATTATGCCATAGATATTGCCGAACCAGGTAAAGCGATCGCAGAAGCAACCAGAGTTACTGGTCGATTCCTGCGGGATATTGTGCAACTGAACCAAGACAAACGCAATTTCCGCATCTTCGGCCCCGATGAAACTGTATCCAATCGTCTAGATCCTGTGTTTGAAGTTACAGACAGGACTTGGGTAGCCCAGATCCTCCCAGAAGATGACCATCTTTCCCCCGACGGTCGGGTGATGGAAATTCTCAGCGAAACTAGTTGTCAAGGGTGGTTAGAAGGCTATCTCCTCACCGGTCGTCACGGCTTTTTCTCCTGTTATGAGGCCTTCATCCACATCATTGATTCCATGTTCAACCAACACGCCAAATGGTTGAAAACCACCAGACACATTCCCTGGCGCAGACCAATTGCTTCCCTCAATTATCTGCTTTCCTCCCACGTTTGGCGACAAGACCACAATGGTTTCTCCCACCAAGACCCAGGTTTTATCGACCATGTGGTTAACAAGAAAGCAGAAATCGTGCGCGTGTATTTGCCCCCCGATGCCAACACTCTGCTATCAGTAACAGACCATTGTTTGAGAAGCCGCAACTATGTCAACGTCATTGTTGCCGGAAAACAACCAGCATTGCAATATCTCAACATCGATGCAGCCATTAAGCATTGCACCAAAGGCATCGGCATTTGGGAATGGGCAAGCAGCGACCAAGGCAATGAACCAGATGTAGTACTGGCTTGTGCTGGCGATATTCCCACCTTAGAAACCTTGGCGGCTGTAGACATCTTGCGCCAAAACTTCCCTGACTTAAAGGTGCGGGTAATCAACGTAGTGGATTTAATGACACTACAGCCAAGAAGCGAACATCCCCACGGTTTGAATGAAAAAGACTTTGATACACTTTTCACCACCGACAAACCGATCATCTTTGCGTTTCATGGCTATCCCTGGCTAATTCATCGCTTAACTTACCGCCAGACCAATCACAAAAACTTGCATGTGCGTGGCTACAAGGAAGAGGGAACCACCACCACGCCTTTTGATATGGTTGTTCTCAACGATTTAGATCGCTTCCATCTTGTAATCGATGTCATAGACCGGGTTTCCAAACTCGGATCTAAAGCAGCTTATGTCAAACAGCAAATGCGAGATAAACTCATAGAACACAAGCACTACATTGAGAAGTACGGCGACGATCTGCCGGAAATTCGTGATTGGAAGTGGCCATATTAAGTAGACTTGTAAGAAAAGTCGGGAAAAGGGGAAAGGTTTGGTATTTTCCCTTTCCCCTTTGACCACAAGAGTGCAAAAAACCCTAGAGAAAAAAGCCTCTGGGGTTCGAGCGATCGTTTACTTCCACAACTAAGTAGAACAACTTCAAAAAACCAAACTATGTTAAGTAATACCAATTTGAAAAAATAATGCAACACATAGACAAGACCCCTCCCCAACCCTCCCCTTGGCAAGGGGAGGGTGC
>NZ_JACKZU010000581.1:0-3086 GCF_014222165.1 Nostoc sp. 2RC | reverse complement strand
TGTGGGGAGTGTGGGGAGTGTGGAGGGTAATTTTTTGGATACTTAGCTAGAAATCCCACACAAAATTTCGTTCACCCGATTGAGAGAGTAAATTTAGTAGAAATTTTGATTAAATATGAAGAAAGCTCAATTAAAAAGCGATTTTTGATAAATTGCTTGTGGGATTTTAAGCAAAAAAAATTTATGAATTCAGCAGTCGGAAGTCAGAATTCAGCATAAATTCTCGACGAATGGCAAATGAACAATAGACCTCTTGCAAAGGTTACTTTTGCAAGAGGGGGGAAAGGGAAAAGGTTAAAGGGAAAAGGGTTTTTATTTGCCCTTTCCCCTTTACCCCTTGCCCTTTTCCCAATTTTTGCAAGAAGTCTAATCACTAGCAGGTGTTAATCCACATTTAAACCATTGCTGAATTTACCAATTCTGAATTCTGACTTCTTATATCTAATTAGTTTCGCTTAGTGCTAAAACTTTAGGTGATTCAAGTTTCAGCAATCCGTTCAATAAGGATACTGGACGTTGCCTGTAAGGCCAAGCAAAAGCATGGCGAAACGCTGCATCCTGACAAGCTTGGAGTTGTTCAAAACTAATAATGTCGTAAGTCAAGAGATTTTCATATTCCCAAGGCAAACGTACATTGTGTAAACCAGCATTATCAGTACAAATAGCGATATCGACACCGGCATCAAAACAACGGTCAAAAACTAATTTAAGTTGACGTATATCCTGTAATGTACCAGTTTTTAGATAAGTCGTTGGGCAAACCTCTAAACACTGCCCGCGTCTAGCTAAATCCGGAAGTAATTCTGGATACAATAAAGGAATTTGAATGCCGTGACCAATTCGCATCAGGTAGGGTAACAATTGGGGGTAACAACCGGCGGTAGTTTCAAATAAATGTCCGGTGGTGTTAACATCGAGCGATCGCGCATAATTATATAGACTAATCCATTCTTGGAGGCGATCGGCATAATAGCTATCACCCCCAGCTACATCTACTCCACAGACATAATCCTTATTTTGCGCCGCCAAATCAATAATCGCTTTGTTCACCTCATAAGGTAAACGCGTGTGCATACAAAGAATTTGGCTAGTAACAATGGGATATTCTGGCAAATGACTAGCTTTTCCTACCACTTGGACAATTTCTGCCATCTTGTCAATTCTGTCTGATTGACTCAGATGCTCCGGTGTCCGTAAATAGGGAGTGTAGCGCAGTTCCAGATAAGCCAAATTTTCAAAAATGTAAGCACCCCGCAGCAAGCGATAGATAAAATAAGGCAAAGTCTCTACAGTTTGGACGCTTTCTACCAAGGTGTGCAATTCTAGATACTCATCTAGGGTATTGCGTGGGCGGGTGTAAAAATCTTCAAATTCCGAATAGTCACCAAAGCGGGAAATCAACTCCGGAGAATGTCGCTCGAAATATCGCCACAATACTCTGGGTACGACCGAACCGCCTAGATGTCTATGTAATTCTGCATATAAAGCCATAATGGTATTTTTAGGGAAAAATTTTAATAATTGTAACAAAAACCATAGAGAAAAAAATCTCCTCTAACAGAAAAATTATGTAAATATACGTTAATTGATGCTAAATTTTGCACCAATTTATGTAAAAAATCCTTTGTAGTCAAGGTTGAAAACACAACACTCTAATACCAATGTCAGCAAATACCGCAACATTTCCACTCGTTAGCAGTAAATCATCAGCAAAGGCACAAGGGAATTCAATACTGTTGGCTTTGTGCATTTTCGACTCGGAATTTGGTTTTGGGAAAAGGTGAGCCAGCGCGGTCTTGGGGGTTTCCCCCATGAGCGACTGGCGTTAGCGTCAGCGTTAGCGACGAAGGAGCGTCACCCCGAAGGGGTTAAAGGGTAAAAGGTAAAGGTTTTTTCTTTCCCCTTTCCCCTTTTCCCCAAAACCCGACAAGTATTGCAAGGGAATTCTAATTCCTGCCCTCTGCTACAACTCTAGAGAGTAAGGATTAATAACCCACTAAATTTTCAGGCATCTTCTAATCGTTTAACATTACACAAGCTTGTTTATAAACTGTTATTGCATGTAATAAAACCTGATTACGCCATGTTAAATCGGAGGGTGAAAATACCTCTAACAATTGCTGTTTGGCGGGAGCAAACAAGTCTCTTTGTCCGTAGTGATGTTCTCGATTCTCGTTGCGTAACGCAGCCAAGACATGGAGCATATTATGAGTACCAAACTCACAGGTAATGCCATCATAGCGGACACCCTGGAGTCGTTGAGCCAAAGCGCGAGTAAAGCCACCACGAACAAGGTAACCGCCTTGGCGACGGTAACGGCTTTTTAACTGAGAGCCAAAGGCACGCTGCGCTCGTGCAACTTGCTCTGGATTAGATTCTCCTTCTAGCAGCAAAGAGCGATCGCCAAACTTGCCGAGACCACTGTGCAGGTCAACGTGTACAATTCTCTCACGGTGACTCAGAGTTTCATCGAGAAATAATAATAGTCGAGACAACTCAGGTTGTAACGATTTACCACCAAAAAATAAACCTTGGGGATACTCATATTGCCCTGTCACCACAGCAGTTTTCACATTTTCATAGCCATATTGAAGTACTGCTTGTATCAGTTGCAATAAAAAGAAATCCCTTGTTGGTGGCGAAGGTGGATTGAGCAGAGCATCGAGGAGACTATAGGTAGGATGTAACCCTTGATATTCCTTTGGGTCTGCCAGAAAATTACGATTTAGGTCTATATTTTCCCTATCCACACGGCGCAAATTTGCCATTCCCCAAGGATTGAGTACATGTAGCCAAAGAGTAGAAATTTCAGGGTTAAGAGACAACAAATAAAGTTGAGCAGCACTACCAGCAAATCCTTCAACACCGTGGAGTCCGCTACTAAATACTAAAACGTGACGAGACTGGGAGTTTCCCGACCAAGCCCAATCGATAGTCAGACCATCGCTAACCTCTATAGCTCCGCACTCTAACAAATGTGTTGCTTTTTGAAAACGTTCTTGAGCTTGGGCGTAGTCTTGGGAAAACCAAGAGTAAATATTATTCATTGAATGAAGGGAATGGGGCATGGGGCATGGTGAATGGGG
>NZ_JACKZU010000580.1:0-3111 GCF_014222165.1 Nostoc sp. 2RC | reverse complement strand
GGGGGATAGGGGGAAAAGGAATAAATTTAATCTTTCCCCTTTCCCCTTTCCCAATGCCCCATGCCCAATGCCCAATCAACCCTTTAACGAAATTAATTGCTGAAAACGTTGGTCTTGGGCGATATCATCAAAATCTAGGTCGGTTGCGGCTTCTTGTTTGTATCTGGGATTTATTTCGATTGCTTGTTGCAGGCTTGTTAAAGATAGTTCTATTTGTCTTTGGAGTGCGTAACAAGCTGCTTTGTTGTAGTAGGCTCTGGCATAATCTGGTTTAATTTCTAATGCTTTATTAAAACTGACGATCGCTTCGTCGTCGCGTCCTAATCTCACTAGGGTATAGCCGTATTTGTCCCAAATTTTAGGAGAATTCGGTTGCAGTTCTAGGGCTTTTTCTAAAGATGGAATTGCTTGTTCGTATTGTTCTAAGGCTATTAGGGAAAGACTGCGATTTAACCAAGCAACTGCATCGTCTGGTTTTATTTGTGTAGCTTTATCAAATGAGTCAAAGGCTTGTTGATGTTGTTGTAAGTAACCAAAAGCAACGCCGCGATCGCACCACGCTTGATGATATTCCGGTTGAATTTCAATGGCGCGATCGTAGGAAGCAATGGCATCTTCGTAGCGTTTTAATCTTGTGAGAGTTAAACCGCATTTTAACCAAATAATTGGGTCATTAGGTTGGGTTTTTACTGCTTGGTTGTAAATGACGATGGCATCTTGATAAAGTTTTTCAGAAAATAGTGCATCTGCTTGTTTTATATATTCTTCAGCCGTGAATTTTGGTTGTGGTGGCTGTTGTGGGTTTGTTTCTTCAACTTCCTTAGAAATGGATGTCGATGTCATTTCTGTTAATTTTTGCAGAATGATATCTTTTCTTTGTTGGGCATCTGATTGTAATTCTGATAATTGGGAAACAAATTCTGTTTCTAACTTTTCTAGTTTCTCTAAAAGCAGAATTTTTTGTTGTTGGGCGTTGACTTGTAATTCTGAAAATTGCGAACTAAATTCATAACCAGATTTTTGTAAATTCTCAATGATTGATTCTTGAGATTTTTGGGTTTCTACTTCTAATTGGGATAGGCGATCGCTAAATTCTGATTGTAATACTATTAAGCTTTCTAAAATTTTATTTTTTTGCTCTTGAGCATCCCCTTGGAGTTGCGATATTTGAAATTTAAATTCATTATCTAACTTTTCCCAAGTCACATTTTTTTGCTGTTGAATATCTATTTCTAAATTGGATAATTGAGAAACAAATTCTGACTGCAATTTAGTTAAACTCTCAAGAATGATATCCTTTTGTTGTTGAGTATCAGATTGCCATCCAGATAATTGAGATGTAAATTCAGATTTGGATAATTCTAAATCGGCTGCTGCTAATTCTTGCTGTTGTTGGATAACCGATTTAAAATTGGATAGTTCTTCAGATAAACTACTTGCCAATTTTTCCATATTTTCCAGCGCTAAATCTTTTCGTTGTTGAGCTTCCAATTCTAAATTAGATAGCGCCACAGCAAATTTTGACTCTAAAGATAATATATTTTCTTGAGATTTTTGAATTTCTGATTCTAAGCGATTTAATATTTGTGTTTTAATTAAATTTATCTCAGATGTCACAAGAGACACATTTTCTGATTGATTTTTAACTTTTTTTTGCAGAGCAGTGGTTTCTTCTTCTAGGTCATAATTAATTTTTTGAACTTCTTGAATCAAGTTTTCTGTATCTTGTTTAACAGTAGTTAGCTGACTTTGTAATTTTTCTACCCCATCTAATTGTTGCATTGCACGCTCAACAATTTCACGGATAATCGCTCGTCGCAATAGCCAAAGTAAAGCAATAATCGCTAAGGGAAATAAACTTAAGATAACTAGCCAGATATTGATTAAAATAGTTGTACGGCTAAAAGCACTCTTCAAATCAGATTGAACTTGCTTTTCAGCTCGTAATCGCGTTAATTCTTCGCGTTCCTGATTTGATAACACCGCAGCAGGAGTTGTGGCTGGTTTGGATAATGGCGCAGATTGTCCACTGGCGATACTAGCAGATAGTAGTAAAGGTGAGAAGATAATAGCGCTTTTTACAAATAAAGCGAAAACAGCTTGATTTTTCGTCTTCATAACAACCATCTCAATCTTTTGGTCAATTCTTGAAGCGGCGTGCCTCTCTCCAATCTATAACAAAATGAAGTAGTAATCTGGTGAAATATACTAAAGGATAGGCATTAAGTCGATTCTGTCATACCTGATATCTCAGTAACTACCTCTTTTGGGATATTTAATTTTTTACAATATCTACTGACAACTGATACAGTTTTTGATGAGGCTGCGCCAGATACTAGATTTTTTGACGTTGCATAATTGCGGGATGATTTGAGAATTTACATCAAGACATAATCCCCGTGTCTTTGCGTCCCCACCTGAGCCTCAATCATCCCATTATTCAGCAACGCCGATTTTTTCAACGCATAGGCGCTTGTTTACCAGATGCTACGCGTAGCTTGCTTCTCCGTAGGAGTACGCCTTCCCACAGGATAAGTACGCCGAAGTGAATTCACTCTATCTACACATAAAAATTAAACTGGATTACTATAATATTTTCGGAATTCTTCTTTAATTAAAAAAGGCGGTAGAAAATGGGTCGCATTAATCCTTTTACACTGCAAATGCAGATTACCCGAATGTTTGAGCAGGGACAATCATTCTTTGCCACAACCAAAGTGCAAGAATGGTTGAAAGAACGCCAACACAATCCACTAGATTATGATATTATTTTCCATCAAAAACCTGCGCCTCCTGGTTCCAAACAAGTGATAGCGGTGGAAATTGAATTACGCCGCAAAGATGGACAACCAGTAGATCCTTGGTTGCAAGAACAAGCCAACCTTCATGCGTGAGACAATTTTGAATTTTAGATTTTGGATTGTAGACAAAATGTAGGGTGTGTTACGCCGAAGGCTAACGCACCCCACTTATCACAGTTTTGGTGATATTTAGACACAATTGAGGTAGAGAGTAGGGACTGGTGTAGTTCAATTACTTGAAAAAAACTGTAAGATTTCCTTTATCAATAATTTCTGAATTTATAAAATTTACACTATCTTAAAATAATAC
>NZ_JACKZU010000579.1:0-3118 GCF_014222165.1 Nostoc sp. 2RC | reverse complement strand
ATATACATATTATTAACTCCTGAAAAATAAATTGTTTAATTCATAGTTTTTTAACAAAAATTAGTATTTTTGAGAATTATTTTGAATTTTTAAATTGTGCAAATTATATTATTTTTTAATGACATCTATCTTTGGTAACGTTCTATTTGTATCTAAAGAAAGGTAAATTTTAAATCATCATTTGACTCAATTTATGAATTGGGTTCGTGTTTGGTAAATTTCCAGTTATTCCACCACTAAATTTATGATTTTAGAAAATTATAATTTTAATTATTCTTTTATTGAGACTACAGATAAACCAGTAATTCTGTTTCTACACGGTTTCATGGGTAACATTGATGAATTTGATGAAGCAATCAATTTATTAGGTGATGAATTTTCTTATTTAACACTAGACTTACCCGGACATGGTAAAACTGAAGTTTTAGGTGGGTATGAGTACTATTCAATGCCGAACACAGCCCAGGCGGTAATTAACTTATTAGATAAATTAAAAATTGCTCAATGCTTTTTAGTTGGTTATTCAATGGGCGGCAGATTAGCTTTATACCTAGTTTTACATTTTCCCGAACGTTTCTTCAGAGTGATACTAGAATCCGCTTCCCCAGGTTTAGCAACCGAAGCAGAACGTTTAGAAAGAATTAAGCGCGATACACAAATAGGTAGGAAATTGACAAGAATTACTACTCAAGTTGGTTTTGCTGATTTTCTCTGTAATTGGTATAGTCAAGCAATTTTTGGCTATATAAAAAATCATCCACACTATGACCAAATGGTAAAAAATCGTTCCCATAACAACCCGCAAGAATTAGATAAATCACTGCGCTTCATGGGTACTGGATGCCAGCCTAGTTTGTGGTCTCAGCTAGTAAAAAATCAAATTACTCTGCTTTTATTAGCTGGTGAATATGATGAGAAATTTATACATATTAATACAGAAATAGCCCAATTATGCCAGCATAGCCAGTTAAGAATCATCGATTGTGCTGGACATAATATTCACTTTGAAAATACTCTGGTTTTTGTGAAAATTCTGAGGGAGTTTTTTGAATTATACTAACCTGTTTGAATTTTGAGAACTAATACTAACAGGCAATTGTGAATAAGAAAAGTACTAATTACCTATTGCCTTTTGCCTGTTATCTCTTGTGTATGTGTTCAGCGATCGCTCTTTTTAACTACTCCATCGAACAAAGCACGATTAGTGATTCTTAGTCAATCATTCTTTAGTTATCTCGTTAATCCTTCTTTAGTCTAGTTTAAATCAAACTCATGGGAGAAGTTTTTATAAGTGAGATTTTCTAGCATTTTACAAGAACTCAAGCCAAATAAATATGCAAATATTGGTAATGCCGAAAAATACTGGCACTATCTCAATTTTGCATGGGCTGATAATCAGAAATTAGTAATAAAGTTAGTAATTATTAATTATCTTGATTTGTCATTTTTGCGTCACATTTATATTTAACCATATTAAATGTAGAGATGTGAATAAACTATCATGCATCTAACGCCGCACATTTTTTTGTGTTGACTGTTAACTGTCAATTGTCAACAATCAGCACCACGATTGACTGTGCAATTTGAAAGCGTAATGTGCTTATAAGTTTATATTCCTATCTCAATGGAATTGATTATCTGAGGTAATTCTTGATGAAACAAAGCAAAAAGTCCCTGCTCAACACTAAATGAGGAACTAATGTGAGTAGACCTGAAGACTACAATTTGCTTGATCGGACAGAGATAACTGAAATAGCATCACCCAAGCCATCACTGACATTACCAGACGCAGTGGCTTTGATTGTTGGTATTGTCATCGGGGCAGGGATTTTTGAAACCCCAGCTTTAGTAGCAAATCAAGCGAGTAGTGATATCGCGGTACTGCT
This sequence comes from Nostoc sp. 2RC, assembly GCF_014222165.1. Lineage (NCBI taxonomy): Bacteria > Bacillati > Cyanobacteriota > Cyanophyceae > Nostocales > Nostocaceae > Nostoc > Nostoc sp. 2RC. The sequence goes on along the minus strand of NZ_JACKZU010000579.1, from coordinate 1,232 downwards.
TTATTGGTTCATCGGTGGTGTCATATCTCTAGTAGGAGCGTTGTGCTATGCAGAGTTAGCAACAGTTTATCCTGATGTTGGAGGCGCTTATTACTATTTGAAACGTGCATTTGGGCGAAAAATCGCTTTTTTATTTGCTTGGGCGCGGATGACAGTAGTTCAAACTGGTTCCATTGCTCTTTTAGCATTTGTTTTTGGCGATTATGTTTCGCAAATATGGCGACTAGGCACGTTTTCATCATCTGTTTATGCAGCAGTAGCCATCGGCCTCTTAACTGCTTTAAACATCGTTGGTTTACAACAAGGTAAGTGGACACAAAACCTGCTCAGTGTAGCTAAGGTTTTGGGTTTGTTGCTAGTAGTAATTATTGGGTTGAGTGCCACTCCTAATACTACCCCTGCTGTGGAATCTGCATCATCAGGAACTTGGGGTTTAGCGATGGTGTTCGTGTTGCTGTCCTATGGCGGTTGGAACGAAGCCGCTTACATTTCAGCAGAAATACAAAATGGACGACGTAACATTGTGCGATCGCTCGTTTGGAGTATTGGTATAATCACCGCCATTTACCTGCTGATCAACCTAGCTTACCTCCGGGGACTGGGATTAGCCAACATGGCACAGTCAGAAGCAGTAGCCGCAGATTTAATGCGCTTGCTTTGGGGTACACCGGGAGCCTTATTCATCAGCATACTGATTGCCATCGCCACCTTAGGGGCAACCAACGCCACAATTTTTACTGGGGCGCGTACCAACTACGCACTGGGACAAGATTTTTCCCTATTTGGTTTTATGGGACGCTGGCAGCAACGTCCTAGCAGCCCTACCCATGCCTTATTGTTGCAAGCAGCGATCGCCCTAGCACTAGTTGTTTTAGGCACACTCACCCGCGAAGGCTTTAAAACAATGGTGGATTACACCGCCCCCGTGTTTTGGTTCTTCTTCCTACTTTCAGGCCTGTCTCTCCTCATCTTAAGGATACGAGAACCCCACATAGTACGCCCATTCCGCGTACCATTTTATCCCTTCACACCATTACTCTTTTGCGCCGTCTGCGGTTACTTACTTTATTCCAGCTTAGTTTACACAGGCGTTGGAGCAATTGTAGGTGTCATAGTTGTCGCCGCAGGCATCCCACTGTTGGTGTGGAATAATCAACGCCGCCAGGGAGACGTGGGGAGATGAGGCTCGACTTCCCTCACCAACCGGGATTGGGGGAGATGGGGAGATGGGG
>NZ_JACKZU010000578.1:0-3125 GCF_014222165.1 Nostoc sp. 2RC | reverse complement strand
GGGGAGATGGGGGAGAAAATTCTTCCTTGTCTTCCTTGTCTTCCTCATCTCTCCTCAACCAAGGAGAATATCATCGCTTTCAGGCCAATGAATCGCTATCATTAGACGATCCGCAGACAATTTGGTTAGTAAAATCTGGTTACTTGGGGCTATTTGCCATTGCTCTCAATGATGGCATTCTCGAAGGAAGTCGTCGCTACTTATTTAGTATCGAAGTGGAACAGGCGATGTTTGGTACTGTACTCAGTTTGGATGGCAAACAGTACAAAATTTTAGCTGTGTTCCTGGAAGAAACGGAACTTTTAAAAGTATCGAGAGATGAATTTAATCAGCTGTTTGTTGGGGCTAAAAGACAAGCGCTAGCTTTAATAGAAGGCTGGATTTCTCAATGTAGTTCGGTAATTGCTGGCATCACTACGCCAACCACACCAATATTATGTTCAGAAATTGATTGCTATTCCTTAGCCAAAAACCAAATCTTCCAATCCCAAGGTTATGTATTGTGGGTAAAAATCCTCGAAGGAAGCGCTAAATGGATGGGGTTTGAGAATTTGTTGTTGACTCCCAATTCTGGAATATTACCTTTACATCCAAATATGTGGCTAGAGGCGAGTGAGGCTGTTGAGTTGCAAACTCTTAGCACTGGAGAAATTCCAGATTTAGATTTGCTGTTATCGGGTTTGTCTCGACTACAAACTTATTTTCTCCATTGTGTTGAACTATTGCAACGGCGGGAAATGGATGCAGAGTTACTGAGATTTCAAGCCAGGGAAAGTCTTGAGCGGCGAGTAATGCAGCAGACGCTAACAGAGTTGGCATCTGTGTTGCCGTCAAAATCAAATAGGTTAAGTACTGTTGATAATGCTGTTGACCCAAATCGAGCTTTATTAGTTGCTGCTGGTGCTGTGGGACGGACATTGGGTATTGAAATTCGTCCCCCAGCTGCCTCAGAAGATTTTAATCGAGTGCAAGATCCTGTGAAAGCGATCGCCCGCGCTTCCCGTGTTCGGGTACGCCAAATACAGTTACCAAATAATTGGTGGCAAAAGGACTGCGGGGCAATGTTGGCATTTACCCTTGATAAAAATCTGCCAGTGGCATTGTTACCAATATCTGATACTCGTTACCAACTCTACGTACCTGGGCAACAAACTTGCATCTCTGTGGATGCCCGCGTTGCAGCAGTTTTAGCTCCCAACGCCTACGTATTTTATCGCCCTTTACCAAGTAAACAGCTGAAAACTTTTGATTTACTGAAGTTTGCTATCCAAGGACATGACAAAGAATTAATTCTAGTTTTAGTAATATCAATTACCATCACTTTGTTAGGAATGCTGACTCCTCAAGCTACAGCTATCCTGATAGACAAAGCCATCCCTGATGCCAATCGCGGGTTATTGAGCCAAATTACTATCGGTTTAGTGGCTGCTGCCTTTGGCGGAATGATGTTTCAATTAGCACTGGGATTTGCTACTATTCGCCTGGAAACCTTTGCTGATTCTTCCACTGAAGCCGCAGTGTGGGATCGATTGTTGAATTTAAAGCCTACCTTTTTTCGCTCCTTCTCGGTTGGTGACTTGAATTCTAGAGTCACAGCCATTAGTCAAATTCGCCAAAGACTCGGTAATACAATAATCAAAACTATTTTTTCGAGTCTATTTTCACTGCTGAATTTGGGATTATTGTTTTACTACAATGTTTCCTTGGCTTTGATAGCTTGTGCGGTGGCAGCGCTGAACACCACCGTCACTATTATTTCTGGTATACTCATTCTCCAGAAAGTCCGCCCGCTACTAGAACAAGAAGGACAAATCTTTGGCGTGATGGTGCAGTTAATTGATGGAGTTGCCAAACTGCGAATTGCCAAAGCTGAAGCCCGCGCCTTTGCTTATTGGGGTAGAAAGTATACCGAACAACTAAAACTAATGCTGAGTACCCAAAGCATTGAAGATGGAGTCGCAGTCATCAATCAAGTGTTACCAGTGTTAACAACTGCCGCTATTTTCTGGTTTGCTACAACCTTAATGGCACAACCCCAAACCCCAGGAACAACTAATTTATCCACTGGCACATTTTTAGCTTTTAATGTGGCTTTTGGCACATTTATCAACGGAGTCACTAATTTAAGCAGCGTAGTAGTGGAAGTTTTACAAGTCTTACCCTTGTGGCAAAGGGCACAGCCAATTCTCCAAGGAGAACTAGAAAGGGATTTCACTCAAACAGATCCCGGAAGACTATCGGGTAAATTAGTTGTAGACCGGGTAAGCTTCCGCTACCGCGACGATGGCGGCTTCACGTTGGATAATGTCAGCATCCGTGCCCAACCAGGAGAATTTATTGCCATTGTCGGCCCTTCTGGTAGCGGTAAATCAACATTATTGAGATTACTTTTGGGTTTTGAATTACCCAAAGCTGGCACAATTTACTATGACGAACAAAACTTGGCTTGTTTGGACATTCCTGCTGTGCGCCGCCAATTGGGTGTTGTGATGCAAAATAGCCGCTTGATGTCAGCCTCTATTTTTGAGAACATTGCCAGTGGCGCAGTACTGACGATGGATGAAGCTTGGCAAGCAGCACAAATGGCAGGTTTAGCAGATGATATTGCAGCAATGCCCATGCAGATGCATACAGTAGTCAGTGAAGGAGGTACTAATCTTTCTGGCGGACAACGCCAACGCTTGTTAATTGCTAGGGCTTTAGCATTCAAACCGCGAATTTTGCTATTTGATGAAGCCACTAGTGCATTAGATAATAGAACCCAAGCAATTGTTAGTCAAAGCTTAGAGCAGTTAAAAGTCACGAGAATTGCGATCGCTCATCGTCTCAGTACCATCCAAAATGCTCACCGAATCTACGTCCTTGATGGTGGCAAGATAGTACAACAAGGTAATTTCACTGATTTAGCAAATCAACCAGGACTATTTGCACAACTGATGTTGCGGCAATTGATTTAGGGCATGGGGCATGGGGTATGGGGACAAGGGAGATAAAGAAGATTGGGGAAGCAGGGGAGGCAGAGGAGAGGCTCTTGAGGCAAGGAAAGAATAACTCCTAACTCCTAACTCCTAACTCCTAACTCCTAACTCCTAACTCCTAACTCCTAACTCCTAACTCCTAACTCC
>NZ_JACKZU010000057.1:0-28347 GCF_014222165.1 Nostoc sp. 2RC | reverse complement strand
ATATTTATGTGTAGCGAGCCTGCCATGGCAATTCCTGCCCTTCCCCTGGCCCAGCTTAGCTCTTACGTCTCCCCACTGAGCTACTGTACTTCAGAGATTTACACACCTGCCCCCCTGCCTGCCACCATGCAAAGTTTCCTTGGCGCACCACTAGTTCTCACTTCCGACTTGGGACCTCCGACTTCTCTACTTCTATAAGAGTTTGGTCAATTCATTCAGATAATTCAGGCAGCGAGGAGAATGTTGCGTTTATTAAAGACATTACCAACGCCATCAAGAATATAGATATTCTCCTCACCTCTCCCAGCTTGGGCACTGGAGTTGATATCTCGCAGTATCATTTTGATGCCGTGTTTGGTGTCTTTCACGGTGTTTCGCAGACGGCGACCGAATGCGCTCAACAACTGTGGCGCTATCGCCCAAAAGTGCCGATTCATGTTTGGGTAGCTTCCAAGCCACCGTTTGGATACCTTGACACCAACCCAACTAAAATCAAGGAAAGGCTGTTGCAAACCAACGAGATTACGGCTTTCCTACTGCGGATTGACCGAGAAACGGGTAAAAGGGGCGCTGAGAAAGACTGGGCGTTAGATGCTTACTGCAAAATCAAATCTGCTCGTCACCAATCCATCAATAACTTGCGTACAGACCTGCGCGAGTTGCTTAAGCATATGGGCAATGAGATTATACCCGTAGGTCATGAGAATGATGCCCCGGCTTGGGAACTGTTGAAGACGGCAGGGGACGTTCTCGATACTGCTCATCATCATGCCGTCGCCAGGGCGAACAATATCTCCAAAAGTGAATACCGCGCACGACAAACCAAGGATTATCTTTCGCCTGATGAAATGAACGAATGTGAAAAATTCCGCATTCATGAAGCTTACGGTATGGAAGTTACGCCCCTATTAGTCGAGAAGGACAACTCCGGTAGACTCGTTGGAGCGATCGCTGCTCTTGAGGCAATCCTTTCACCACCAGATGAAATCATCCAAAACTCCAAGACTGGTAAACAGTACCCCGCACCGCCAGCATTCCTTACCCAACTAGACCGCGCCGAACGCGACAAACTTCCATTTTGTATGGATTGGGGAAATTACTCGGCTCGATGGCTGGCAAGATTTAACTTAGGATTGCATCACATTCTGGAATGTTTAGTAGCCGGGGCTGAAATTACGGCGGCTGACCCACATCTATTAAATATGACAGCGATCGCCATTCAATGTGCTGCTCACATCAAAGCAATTCTTGGTTTTACAGTTCCAAGCGATTGTCAACCAATTTGGCTGTTGGCCACAATGCTTGAACAACTGGGGCTAAAGTTAGCTTGCCGCAAGCAGGGCAAACGCGGTCAACAGGTGAAATTATTCTCGCTGTCGAAGGCAGAATTGGATTTTGCATTACAAGTTATCGCTCATCGTCAACAGCAACGGGTTCCTTACTCCCAAACCCAGCCTTCGCTAGGGTTAGAACGTGTTTCTGTTCCCGTATCCACCCCCCCCCATAAAGGTATAGGAAACTCCCTCGTTGAGGGGGTGGATACTACACAACCAGAAGAGGCACAGGGGCACAGATCTATGGCAGTAACCCCGGGAGCAGCACTCTTGGGCACAGGGGCACAGGGGCAAGAATCTCTCTCCCCTGCTTCCTCTACAGATCGCATTACTTTACTCCACTGCGTGGAAACCCTTCGCTCTGGCATCGCCCAAGGTATAGAGGCTCTTAAGGGTATCCTCAAGCGATGGGCTGGCGATTTGCGTTGGGAGACGGTGCTGGAGTTGGAGGCGATCGCCCTTGATGAATTGCGATCGCTTGAGTCGGCAGTACCGGAATTTTACACCTTGTTAAGTGAAGAGGTGTTGCCGATGGAGGGATAAAGCCTACGCCGTGACTGAACTACGTAAATAAAGAGCAATCTGCGCCTTATTTTTATCAATCGCTTGATGAAAATGTGTTGCCGATGGAATTATCAATGACTTTTTGGGAAAATCGTTATAGACCTTAACTGCCAATCTTTCTGTCTAGATCAACAAAGATATATTTCCTGATCTATCACTCCGACAATAAGTGGGTGTTATTCACACTCTCGTTGTCAAAATTACTGCTATTAATTGATGGCGGTGATAACATCGATAACGCAGCGATCGCACCCCGTACTTGGGATGGTTCCACCTCCAGGTAATTTTGCAGTTGCTCCAAGCTGCGATGTCCGCTGATTTCTTGGATGACTCTCAATGGAATAGAGGCATTGCTCATCAAAGTAAGTGCAGTGCGGCGGCAACTGTGAGTGCTGGCTCCTTCAATGTCTACTCGGAGGCACGCTTCTCGAAAGATCAGGCTTGCATATTCTGAATGCAAGTGACCGCGCCCCCATCGACCGGGAAACAGGTAGCCATCATGGCTTGTTTTGGGTTTATATATTTTTAGATAAACTTGCAAATCGTCAAGCACTGGAATAGTACGAGTAGCCAGCTTTCCCTTAGAGCTGCCTTTACGGATAATTAGTTCCGGCCTGATTCGCCCCTTGCTGTCGTAAACATCTTTAATTTTGAGGGTAACTGCTTCATTGACTCGGCAACCCGTGTACAGCATCACAGCTATTAGGGTTCTATCTCGAACTGTAGTTAACCCCAAAGTGAATAGACGCTGGATTTCTTCAGGCGTTAGGACTTTTGCCTTTCCGTGACGGTCGATTTTCACCCCAGATGCTACCCCCGATAGTTAATCATTATCGCAGGTGCATCGTCCCAGGTTTAATTTTGGATGAATAATTTATTTACAACTCAACTACCCAAACTCAAGGAAATGGAACCAAGCGTTCAAATGCAATTGCTTTGGAAGCACGCGAGCAGGCAATCGCATTCATGCACTCTAAAATGATACTGTCAAGGTAGTTATCTTTTCGGGATGACGCTCTTACTGAGCCGCGTCCAGTCACGGTTAACCTGTTAACCTAGATAGTACCTAGACATGAGCCAAACAGGAAAAAACAAGAAGCGATCGCATCTTGAGCGTTCAACAGCATTTTTTAACAGAATTTGATACCGTAGTCACGCCCTTATAAATATATAAATTAACTTAGCGTCTGCGCTTTACCGTGTTTGTTCGTCCCTGAAATTTCTCACCCAAGGATGCTAAGCGTGCAACTTTCCGAGTGTTCATCTCAGATTACTTCTATTTGTACCCGTTAGTTTAAGACTTTATTTTAAATTCTAGAACTTTATTCTAAACGTACACCAGCCAGCACTCTAGTTGAGTAAATTATTACTATATAGACACTTTCTGTACCACATCTACACACGCTGCTCACTCCTATGTGTTTCTTGAAAGTCAACTGAAGTAAGGCTTTCTATACAATTGGCTTCAAGCGTATTTACACAATCAACAGAATCATTACTGGGACGGCTATTTTGCCAGTAATAATTTTGTACAGTTGCCCCAAACACCTATAAATAGGTGAAAAATCTGACCTCACGTGGTAAACTGTCTATACCAGGGCTAAAGGGTACAAATATGACAAACATAGAACGTGAATCGATTAACTTCCGATTACCGAAAACCCTGGTTAAAGCACTTCGCCTAGCTGCACGAAAACGTAAAACAACCGCTACAGAATTGGTAATTCAAGGTCTACAGCAGATTTTAGACGATGTGCCAGGTACAAAAGAAAGTGTAGAAAATCGTTTACAGAAACTTGAAGAAGATTTTCTCCGGTTACAAGCTAATATTGAAAACCTTTCTCTGGAAAGAGAAAGCAACATTTCTGCCAAGGTAGAAGAACTATTCTTAAAGCTGGCACGATTTGAAGGGGTATTGTTACAAATGCAAAATACCATCAACGCATCAAGGTCACGCAGCAAATCATCAAGTGCTTACCCCTATCAAACGAACGCACCAGTCAAGCTTGAACCCCGTAATGCAGAACAACTAGCCTCGCGTCTTGGCACTAGTGCATCGACCGTCGAAGAAAAACGTGCAACTTTGCGCCAAAAGGACTTTGAACGCTGGACACAAGACCGCGATTTGGGTAATCGTTCGTGGCGATTTAACGAGAACGACGGGCTTTATCATCCAGTTTATTAAAGAAGTCGCAAAACAGGTCGCAGGTCGCAAGTCGCAAGTCGCAAGTCGCAAGTCGCAAGTCGGAAGTCGGAGGTCGCAAGTGCTTGCTGATATGCGATTCGATATTTTGGCACTCCAGCGGGAGCAACGCGATCATCTTTTGCCGACCAATGGTCGGCATTTTGTTTCAATTATTTACAAGCGATCGCCTGTTGACAAGAATCAGAGAATCCACCGCGCTTGAGTACAAATGACATTCTTATTTGAGTTGGCAGCTTGCGGTAAGTTCTACATTGAAGAAAGTTCCTGGCTGGGGTTTAATTGAACGCAACTGCTGGATAAAAGCATTAAATCTGGTATTAGTTATGCCAAAGCCAGCTTCAGCACAAGCTCCTAAACCTCCTTCGATGGGAAAAGTATTACTTACACATAATAGATGCCATCTGAATAATTTAATGTATCGTTTATATCCTCATTACTCAAGCCATAACGGTGTGTAATAAAAGTAGGTTTCCTTGGCGATCGCACCATAACCTCTAAGAAAAAATCTGGAATCGCAATTCTTCGCGTTGTAGTCTTTATTAGATAAAAACTTTTATAAATAGCCCTTGGGGAATATAGCCCCATCAAAAGCCCAGTTATGACAACTGGGTTTTTGGGTTTAAGAACGATGCCGAGCCAGAGCAGTGTGCCTTTAAGAATTGGGTTGCTTAGCCTACACAATTGAAGTTATTCTTCATCATTGCCGTATGTCACGCAAGGACTGTCAATTATGAGTGCTGGCTCAAATGAATTGCAGAAAATGACGCTAGAACAATTCACTCCAAATTCGTCAGGGTGAATGCACTCTATGGCTCCTTCTATTAAAGCATGGAAAGCACAATCATTGCAGATAGTCTGACATTCGCCCACTACCATCTCACCTCCATTAAATGAAAATAAGTAATGACTTAATTATCTAATCAAAATTTCGGCAACACTGTACCCGTGCCCGCGTCTTTCTTCGTGCGGATATAAACCTGTTGAACGTAAGGATATTAATCAAGTATATGCCGACCATGCACCTGAATACACTTTGCCTAAATTTCCAATATTGGCTAGTTACATAATCTGTGGATTTTCCCTTTTTCTTATCTCCTGTTTTGTCAATACATAAAATTATTTCTCTTTCACCAATAAACGTTTTTATCAACCACAGCCGAATTTTCCTTAACTTTTTGATATCCCACAGTGCATCTCTCAAAAAATGATGTAGTGTTACCTAGACGATAAGTGAATGTTACCTAGATGCAACCTGAAGCAAGGCAAACCGTGCAGATTGATACGTTATGTGAAGGATTAACCGAAATGCAGATATTGATGCTATTGAACAGCTAATATAAGGTATGGGCTAGAAGTATATTTAAACGCCCACGCATATTCGCAACATTCCCCGTAAAGACTTTGAGCAGTTTCCATAAGTCAACAACGGACACAAGATGTCTTAAAATCAACGCTGTCTTTCAACAGGTGATTTTAATCGTAGTTTATATCGTAGACAAGATAAGAGTACCTTATTTTGTGTTGAAGTGGTGTATTATCGAGTAGGGAAGTCGCAAGTCGCAAGTCGCAAGTCGCAAGTAAGAATAAAGAAAGATAAAGTACAGCGGGTGCAAGTTATGGATAAAGACATGAGTATGACTGACAGGACTAAAGCGTTTGCGGTCAGAATCATCAAGGCTTGTAGCTTTCTTGATGAAAAACCGGGTGTTTGCCGTACTCTTTCTAAGCAACTGTTACGTTCTGGCACCAGTATTGGTGCTAATGTACACAACAAAGTCGCAAGTTAGAAGTCGCAAGTCGCAAGTGTACCGACAACTGTTGTCGATGCCTTGACATAATTCTTAATTCAAAGTGTACTTGTAACCCGCAACTGAAGTTTTTTCGTTCCTTACAACTTGCGACTTGCGACTTGCAACTTGCGACCTCAACTGAGTTAGTAATTTTATGGTCATACCTCACCGTCCCCCGATTCTTAAACCAGAAGAGACTTACACGTTCCGTAGATACTTTGATTTAAGATTTGCTCCAGCCGATATTCTGCGTGAGTTGGATGCAACTTTAACCAAAACGAACATAAACTTCCCAATTAGTAATTATGAAATTACTCGCTTGGCTGATTTAAAACAGCGATTAGAAGAAGCAATTACTCGTGTGAGTCTTACTAGTGAAGCAGCAAGAAGAGAAGTTTTGATTGCTCCTATCTTGTTGGAAGTGGCACATATCACCCAAGCAATAATTAATATTGAATATCCAATTGAAGTGAATCAATTCTTGCGGGGAGATTTGGATTATTACTTACAGTCTCAACATCAAATACTAGTTGTGGAAGCAAAACAAGCAGATTTAACACGAGGATTTACACAACTAGCTGTGGAATTAATTGCTATGGATTCTTGGATAGAATCAGACGAACCGATATTGTACGGTGCAGTGACAACAGGAGATATTTGGCAATTTGGAAGTTTCCAAAGAGGAAGTAGGCTTGTAACTCAAGATTTAATGCTCTATCGTATCCCAACTGATTTGCAAGAATTAATGCAGATTTTAGTTTCAATTCTCAAGCTCTCAAATTCTGTAGAAAATGTGTGACTTAAATATTTTCCGACTTGCGACTTGCGACTTGCGACTTGCGACTTCTTTAAGTATGGCTCAAACCTCCGAACGCCAAAAATCATCGGGCTACCGCTCGCAAGGGGCTGATACGAACATAGAGGCAGATATTTATCTGTTCGCTCGCCTACGGCAACTTTCGCTCAAGCAGCGCTTAGAAATATTCGCTGCTCACGAGCGTGGAGTCAAGAAACTTTGCCTTGCAGGAATTAAATCGCGGCATAGCGGAGCGCCAAAAGAGGAGATTCGCTATGTGTTCGCTCGCGCTGTATTAGCAGAGAAATTTCGGGTTGACTTTCACTTTGTTGGTGTTGATGAAAATATGTGGATTCAAGATTCAATTTCGCTTGCAGGAGAGCTACACCAACTTTTTGAATCAATTAGTGTTCCTTACTACGTGAGCGGTGGTGTTGCTGCTTCGCTGCACGGTGAACCCCGTTCAACTCGCGATCTAGATTTAGTAATTGAAGTCCAACCGGAGCGGATAGAAATGCTTGTGACGACGCTCTCCTCAGCACTATATTATTGCCCAGCAGGTGCAGTTGAGGATTTATTGCTGGGACGCGAGCGGATGCTTAATATCACGCACACCGAAACTATCGCTAATGCCGATTTATATATAAGTGATGTTTCGCCGTTTGCACTGTCGCAGATGGCACGTCGGAGATTAGTTGACTTAGAAGGGATACCTAAGTTTTGGGTTGCCTCACCAGAAGATACAATCTTACAAAAATTGCGGTGGGCTACGGGAAGTAAATCTGAAAAACAGTGGCGCGATGTGCTGGGGATACTCAAGTTGCAAGCAGAAAGCTTGGACTATGCATATTTGGCACAATGGGCAGAGAGTTTGAATTTGATTGACGATTTTTCCCAAGCATTGACTGAAGCTGGTGTTTAATATTTAACTGAGAACTAAAAAATGCGATCGCCTGAAAATTTAGTCAAAGATTCCTTACCTCCAATTAAACTCATCCCATTAGAAAATGGTGATGAAGCGCCTGCTAAGGGTGCTACACAGCGCAGTAGCAGATCCACAAATATAAAAGCACCTACTGATATTCGTTTGATAAAAGTATTGGAGTTTTTACGCAGCAACAATCTCGCACCCAACAGCCGCAAGCTCTACGAACGCGAACTAAAGAGATTCTTAGGATGGACGCAACTGCACTATCACGAGCTACGCCCGCGTCACTTTGGATTGTACAAAGAATACCTGCGAGATGAAGTAAAAACTGATGCACAAAAGCCGCTTTCAAAAAGTAGTATCAATGCGGGAGTTGCTGCGCTTAAAAGCTTTTTTAAATGGATGTGTTACACATATCCAGATATAATTGCTACTAATCCGACACTGGGAATTAAACTAGAAAAAGTACCATTGCCACCAGCCCAAAGCCTAACACCAGAACAAATGGAAAGAGTGTGGGCAGCTTTGGAGCTACTGGGAGAAACAAAGCAACGGGATACCGCACTAGTACACATTCTCAGTCACGGGTTGAGGGCAGGAGAAATTGTTGAGTTAAATGTTGGCTCGTTCGATGGTAAGCTGTTGTTCTTGCCCGACACTAAAACGAATGAACCACGCTTAGTACCACTCAAGAAAGAAAGTCGTGAAGTATTGCTTGAATATTTGCGATCGCGTATTGAATCAGGGGAAGAATTGAATAGCCTCACGCCGTTAATGATTTCACATCATGCTTCATATAAGGGCGAACGCTTGAGTTACCACGGCATTTACTTTGCTGTGGAGAAGATAGGTGAGCTTGCAGGTATTGAAGACTTACATCCCCACTCCTTTCGGCACACCTACGCCACAGACTTATTGCTGTTGGGTGTTGACCCCAGCCATGCACGGAAGTTAACTGGACATCAAAGTGATAAAGCGTTTCGGCGGTATACACTCCGGAGCGAACAAGAGGCGGCGATCGCTGCTTATTATCGTGCTATCGGTGAAGAGGAAGCACAGTAGGGTATGCCCAAGCCGCTCGATCCTAAGTGTCAACTGTGTGCTAAGTTGCCAACATCTAAGGCTAAGGTGCTGCACGGGCCAGAAGGTGATGGCTGTTGGAATCCGAAGGTTTGTCACAATCGCCGTTCGTTCTACCGCAAACGAACATCAGATGACTCAGCACAAATTGAAGCGATCGCACTTCAGCCGCCAACAACATATTTCGCCGTGTTGTACTTATATAAAGAACCGGGGGATAAACCATTGCACGCTTTAGGTGCAGAGTTATGGCTAGGGCAAAAGCCGATTTGTCGTTTAGAGCCAATTCACTGCTTTGGGCTAACGGCTGGCAAGATACGCGCCTACACAAATAAGGTACTACAGGCGTTTGCTAAAGAATACAATGTTTCACTATATCAATATAAAGATATGTTTGAGGTCAGTCCAAGTCATTGTCCAGTGCGACCCTGCCCCCTACACCCTGAATAAGAGCCACTGACCAAGCATATAGCGCAAGAGGCTACGCTTGCTCGAACGACGCATTTCTAAAATAAACTAACTTCTAAGCTAGAAAGCTTATACTGTAAGCTATATACAACTTTTATTATTGTGATTAGCTTCCTTAACAGAAATTATCATGACCAGCACACCAGACCAGCCAAGTAGGCTAGACCGGATTGAATTACTGGCAATACAGAATACTGAAGCGATAGCAGCTTTAACCAGCAAACTAAACAATCTAACCGACAAGGTAGATAACCTGACTGATAAAGTAGATAACTTGACTGATAACGTTAGTGAGCTAACCAGTAATGTAAATTCCGTGTTGGCTAGGGATGCAATTTTAAATGATGTATTGTTAGAACTGCGTGATAGCCACGAAGAATTAAAACATAACTTTGAACAACACCAGCGAAACTTTGAGGAACACCAGCGAACCACTAACGCTGCATTAAACCAGCTTGGGGCTATCTTAGTACAGTTAACAAGGATTGACCCGCAAAATTAAAATGGTGAGTTAGCAACAAATGCAACGTCTGCATAAGTTAACGGCTTTGTATCTCTAAAAGCCACTGTCTGATTAAAGTAGCTTTTGTGCGTTGCTCCCTATCCGATCGGAGGTTATTGTTAGACCAGGGTAAAAGAATCACAGCATGACCGTATACCGACAGCTGACCATCTGGGAGCTTTTAGATGAGGTATCCTCAGCTCCACCGACCTCAACACTAGCTCTTGTATGGGAATGTTTAGACACCGAGCTAGAGAGTTTACCTGTAGAGGCACAGTTAACAACAGCCGCAGCCGCATTTTATCAAATAGCAGATATTCTCAAAACCCGCGCCCAGTTGCTGTTGGAGGATATACGCGCCGACAGCGATACTGATGGGCCAGTAATCAGCACCGACATCTTTGCTGGTTTGGTGCGGACAACCATGCACCTAGAATTGGATGACCTAATCGAAGAACCGCCACCACAGAGCTTTAGACCGCATGGGCCGCATCATTTTACTCACCCAACTACTAGTAGCGATTCAGTGGCGGCTCCAGTGGAGAAAGAAAATGTGTTGGCAATGCTGGATATTCAGAGTGTAGAGGATGTTCATCGGCTGGCAGGTGATGAGGATGTACAAAAGTGGCAAAGCGCGATCGCTCTTTATCTAGCGCAAGTAAAAGATGAAATTTCACTTCCTCAACTCCAACGTGGTTTGAAAATGCCGATTGTAGAAGTGTGGCTGGGATTGTTGCTGGGTGGTTTTCAATTAGAGCAGCGTGGAGATTTTTATAATAGTCGAAACGTTTGGGTCATATCATGTCCGGGTAATCGCTTAGGATAAAAGAAGTGAGTGCAAAGAGCTTCGCCTACCAATCGGGTATGGGATGGGAATTTAATCCAGATACACAACTGTATCATCCGGTTGGTTAATCCTGCCATCTAAATGTTTTTCCAATGTGTAAGGACAATCTGGAGCTTTGATTCTACTGGCTAATGGTAATTTATAGGATGCCCAAAGCTGCCAACGTAAAACATCAATCCCAATGGTTGAAGTACCGAATTGTACTCGACAGTCTTTGTCTGGGTTTTGTATAACATTTTTGATTATGGTGTTTAGGGCTTCGAGCTTCAAATTATTGGGAACTCCCATGAGTAGTTTGGTAAGCCACTGTTTGATTTGTGGTGATTGCAGCCAATCTGTGATTTGGTCATCGGTGGGAGTTAGGCGATTGGCTAATAGCGCCATCCTTTCATCCTGTTTATTAACTTTGGTTTTTGGTTGAAAGAGTTGGTGAAAATGAGCATCTATCTTGGACATGATTTTGAGGAATAAGGAGGTAGTATTCCTATTATATAGAATGGGGATTTTTCGAGCAATAGTTAATGCGATCAGGAAATAAATAAGATAAATAAATATCAATATTTATTTCATACTTAACGAGGTAAAACACTAAAAAAATCAGCAGATATTTATGATATAAATATTAAATGAGTTCATATCATCATATAACTATCCTTTGTAAGTGCTATGCACCCAATAGAGTTTAAGAGGAAGTGGAAATTAAGTTATCGGGAGCTTGCCCTGGTTTTGGGGTACGAAAGTGAATACACTACCCGGAACTGGAATATGCCAGGAGAACATAAACGGAATCCTCAGAATGTTGTTCGCGTAGCTTGTCGTCTTTTAGATGAAAAGTGGGAACGGGAAGGGAAAGCATTACATTCTTATCTTTAACTAGTTTTTTGTGACCTCAGTATTTTTTCAAATGACAAAAACAAGTAACAAGTCGCAGGTCGCAAGTCGCAAGTCGCAAGTAAAAATAACGGCTGTTGTGGGTCTGTTGCCCACTAAAATAAAAAAATTGTTTCTATAAGGCAAGCTGCTCAAAACAAAGCGTCCGCCATTATTCAAGCCCACGACTGAGCGTCGTGGGTATACTTGCGACTTGCGACTTGCGACTTGCGACTTGCGACTTGCGACTTGCGACTTGCGACTTGGATTGACCGTATTTTTTCAAATGACACTCCCCTGCCCTAATAAAGGCGGGTATTTTATATGTAGTCAGAAGTTCCAAGAAGTTGAAGAGAGTCATGGAGATAGGGAGGTTCGACTGTGAAAATGAAGAACTAACAAGACCAGAAGTTGCGGCAATGTTGAGTCCCAAGGTTTCCGCAAGACAACTACAAGCATACTTGAATATAGCTCGGAAGTATTTACCAGAGTTCAAGAAGTTCACCAATCAAAAAACAGGTGGGCTAAATGGCAGGAGCAAGCTATACGAATGTCACATTCCAATACTTCAAGAAATTCGGTCACTAGCTAGGGAACATACTTTAGCAGACATAGAGAGTGAATTTCAACAAAGAGCATTAAACAAGTAGGAAGTCGCAAGTCGCAAGTCGCAAGTAGGAAGTCGGTTTGTGAGGAAATTCCCAAAAATAATTATTCAATTTCTAGACTTCACTATGACTTTCTTCTCCTATTACTAAGAGCTTACTGTTCCCTAATGTGAAAGAGAAAGAATGTTTTTATTTAAAAGTGAAGGGGTTCAAAACCGAATGGAATTGTGGGCGAAACAGCCCTTGTATCTGAAGGTAGGTAAAAATCTTACTCATATAGTGGGTGATTTGATTTAATACTTTCGACTTGCGACTTGCGACTTCATTAAAATGTTGATTTTTAGATTTTCTTAAAACGATGGCAAAAGGAGCAATTGTCTTGATATCTAATAATTGTGTTAATCCCGGACGAAGAACACAAGCCCAAATTTTGGCTAAAACTTTAGGAAAATTAGGGCGTAAATATCAGCATCAGATTTATGCGATAGGTACAACTTTAATTGTTGCCAGTCAAACAAAGCCAGCAGGAGCATTTGGGTTGTTCGACCCAGCCCAAATAGCATTGACATGTATGTTTGGGGGTACGTCAGCTCAAGGTAATGCTGCGATTAACGCATTACCTGGAGTAATTAACGCTGCAATAACGGTAATGTTATTTGTTTACTTTGTTTCCTCTGGTGTAAAAGTTGCTAATGCATTAGGAGAAGGACAAGAGGTAACACAAATGGTTCAACAACCTATCGGTATATTTTTCATAACGCTTGTGTTATTCATTGCCCAAAATATTTTGTTCAATGGTGTGACAGCTGCTTGTTAAAGAAGTCGGAGGTCGAAAGTCGGAAGTAGAAGAAAGTACAGTTTTGTAACGGGGATTTAAGACAGTAATTAAGGAGAGCAACTCTATATAAAGAGATGAAATTTTCAGAATCAATCAAACAAGTTAATCAATCCTTAGGCAAGAGTGCATCAATCGGAATATTTACAGGGTTCCAATTTGCTATTTCTCTTGTGTCATTTGGAGTAGGTTTTTTCCTAGCATTTTTGTGTGGCTTAGGAATGATATGGAGCATACTAATTGGACTTTGGTTAAGTGCAACCACGCTTACTTTATCAGGTCAAAGGCCATATTTATTCTGGTCAAGGATTTTTCCAGCAGTTCCAATGTGGACGCGTGGTTATGTGAGATATTCCTCACCTCAAGAAAAGAGAAAAGCCGGTTCGAGAAAAGTTCGTTTATGGCTATAAAAAAAAGTAATCCTCAGCCCTTAAAGCTCAGCCCTTTTGAAGACTTGCTAGATCTGGCTACTCTAGTAAGATTAAAGAAAGTCGGCTATACTATCGGTGCTTATTTACTGAGTAAAAAGCTTTTAGGCGATAGCAATAATACTTTGCAATTGGTTTTTGGGTATAGCTGTACAGGCTTTCACCCATTATTTAATTCCTCACAACAAGTAGAAGCACTTGCCGATGCTTTTGAGAATGGTTGCAAAGAAATACCAGATGGAGAAAAATTTACATTTCGCTGGAGTTCATTGTGCGACCAAGAGTCGGCGATGTCAGGCTTTCGCCATCGTTTAACTAATCCTGTCAATGATGAGAGCGAGTTTTTAGACTGGGGTCAAGTAGCTAGAATTCAAGAACTAACAAGACTCAAACAACGCAAAAATATCAGCCTGAATATTTACACAACTTACACTATTAAACCAGGGGGAACAGAAGCAGGCGATTCAATAGATAGAGCCATAGTAAAATTGTCGAATTTCTTACAGCGTCGATTTACGCCGACAGGTGCAACAGAGTTAACTTCTTCAAGCTTGCAGCAGATTCTTGACAAAGCTATAAACGTTTCACTCAGACATCAACAGATATTGTCCGAGATGGGTTTATTCCCATCTCCCAAAGAAGAAAAGCAACTTTGGAAAGAGTTATCTTTTCATTTGGGAGCTAAATTAGTAAAGCTCCCTCACACCTTAGTATTTGATGAGTTGGGTTTGAGGGAAGAGTTTAACGAAGCCGAACCACAAGGTTCACAACATATAGATTCTTCTCATGCCACATCAGTACTCTTGAATAATGGTATACCCAAAGCAGGGAGGCAGTGGGTATGTCTGCCAAATCAAAACAATGGTAAGAAGTATGTTGGGGTGATGACACTTACCCAAAAACCAGAAGCATTTACTTCTACTGCTGCTCAAGTACGCTTTTTATGGAATATTTTCGCTCGTGACACGATTTACGATATCGAGGTAATTACAGAGATTAGTCCCGCCGACCAGAAATTGACTAGATTAGCTCAGCAAATGATTACGCGGCGATCGCTTCATGCGGAAATTAGTGCTAGCAAAAAAACCATCGATGTAGCATCACAGATTAACACAGAATGGTCTGTGAACGCTCAAAAACAGTTGTACACGGGCGATGTACCTCTCAATGTGGCACTGATTATTTTGGTCTACCGCAACACGCCAGAAGAAATTGATGATGCTTGCAGACTGATTTCTGGATACGTCAACCAACCAGCAGAATTAACGCGTGAAACTCAATACGCTTGGTTGATTTGGCTAGAAACATTACTTTTGAGACAAAAACCCCAACTAACAAGCCCTTACAACCGACGGGTAACATTTTTCGCAAGTGAAGTAATCGGGTTAACTGCTGCTGTGCAGAATGCTTCATCAGACGCGCAAGGATTTGAATTGATTGCTGATGAAGGACACTCCCCAGTTTTTATAGACTTGACCAAAACCAAAAACATGATGGTTATAGGAACAACTGGAAGCGGGAAATCTGTACTAGTTTCTTCGATTATTGCCGAGTGCGTTGCTCAAGATATGAGCATTTTGATGATTGACTTGCCCAATGATGATGGTTCAGGAACATTTGGAGATTTTACACCCTATCATAACGGTTTCTACTTTGATATTTCCAAACAATCGAACAATATCGTACAACCTTTAGACTTATCAAAAATCCCTTCTCAACAAAGAGACGATAGAGT
Source organism: Nostoc sp. 2RC (assembly GCF_014222165.1). Taxonomy (NCBI): domain Bacteria; kingdom Bacillati; phylum Cyanobacteriota; class Cyanophyceae; order Nostocales; family Nostocaceae; genus Nostoc; species Nostoc sp. 2RC. The sequence continues at coordinate 13,356 of NZ_JACKZU010000057.1, read as the reverse complement.
CAAAGCGCATCGCAATGATGTAAATTTGATAATCTTGCAATTAGTTTTGGGTTCGCAATCCTTTGATGGTTTCCTGGCTCAAACAATCGAATCTTTGATACCCTTGGGGACAAAAGCATTTTATGACTCGCCCGATATTCAACAGCGATTTGAGTTAGCAAAACAAGCGGGATTAAGAACTGTTGCATGGGCTAATACTCCAACTTTAGTTGATATGGAACAGTTTTTTTCTACCGATTATATTGACTTGGGCTATGAAGATGAGAATGTTGATAAGGCGCTCAATTATATACGCTTGCGACTACAGTACTGGCAGGCAAGTTCAATAGGTAATGCTATTTGCAAACCTTCTAGCTTTGAAACTGATTCCAAATTAATTACATTTGCATTAACTAACCTGCAATCAGGTAAAGACGCTGAGGTATTCGGAATGAGTGCATATATTGCGGCGTCACGACAGTCATTATCATCCCCTAACAGCGTGTTCTTCATGGATGAGGCGAGTGTATTGCTGCGGTTTGATGCCTTATCGAGGCTGGTGGGTCGCAAGTGCGCGACTGCTCGCAAATCAGGATGTCGGATTATCCTGGCTGCTCAAGATGTAATTTCTATCGCCAAATCATCAGCCGGAGAACAGATATTACAAAATATGCCTTGTCGATTAATTGGACGAATCGTTCCAGGTGCAGCCAATAGCTTTTCGGAATTACTCGGCATTCCTAAAGAAATCATCTCTCAAAATGAAACGTTCGCTCCAAAGATGCAACAGTTATATACATTGTGGCTGTTGGATTACAACAATAAATACATTAGGTGTCGGTATTACCCGTCTTATCCTTTGCTTGCTCTAGTCGCCAATAGCAGAGAGGAACAAGCTACACGAGATAAATTTAAAGAAAATTACAAAAATAAGTTTGAATGGGTAGCAGAATTTTCTAAATATTATGTCGAATGCATTAGACAAGGGAAGTCATTATGAAAAGTTTATCCTCAATAATTCAAAACAAAATCTTGTTAGCAATATTGGCAGGAATTATATCAATAGGGAGTTTTCAAATCTGGCAATATAACCAACAAAAACATTATAAATTCATTGCGGCAAAAGAGAAAGAGTGTGAGTTGGATTTAGATATAGCTGATACAAATGTCAAACAAAGTCGTAGCCTGAGAAATCTGAAGTATAACCAAATAGCCAACCCTGGCTTAGAACAACCAGGAATTAACTCCGAGTTTGAAAAAGGGAAAGCTTATGTGGTGATTAGCACCAAAGCAGGATATGTAATCCCTCCAAATACATCTAATTATGATAGTACATTTTTTAAGAGTCTTTCAATAACTTATGAACATCCACCACAACCGCTAATAGTAAAAGGTGTATCTATAGACATTGCGAAAAAGCAGGCTTTAGTATCTTCTTATTGTTCCTCTCAACCTTTTTTAGTACCCTTAAAAAACCTTTATGAAAATTTTCAACCAATCGATATTAGTAACTAGCCTAGCTTTGTATATGATATTAGTTAGCTTGCCAGCCAACGGCGAAACACAAGCAAAAGAGCAAGAACAACCGAAATCATTGCTTACCCAATTCGAGCAAGTATTCACAAGTCTGCAAAAATCTCTGAATAAATACAGTAAAAGTTTTACTTTAGATTGGCAATCATTAAGCAAAGAATTGCAAATTGCAATCGATTCATCCCAAGGTGATTTAGGGACTCCAGACCCATTAAGTTCTGGCGAAAGAATACGTCTTGCAATTGCCAAACAAAAGCAACAGGATTTAGTCACAACACCATCACAGACAATTGGACAAAATGCTGAGCGCTCCTGGCATCAGCAATACACGTTAGCTCAATCTCAATCAACCTTAGGGGTAGACGGTCAAAAAGTTCAAGCCCAAGAAGCGCAAATATCTAACGAGGCAGTAACAACATCCTCAGATAATGCATTATCAGTTCAATCAGATATTGTCACCCAAGATATTCTCAAAAAGATTGCGATTCAAAATTTACAAGGAACGATAATTACAAAATCTCTACATGTTGAGGCTCAAAAACAGTCTCGCGCTTTAGCTGCGGCAAATATAAATTTGGCTGATATGTCCAGTCGCATGGATGAGGAAACAAAGAAAGACGAATTTGAAGCGACCGCTACAGCTAAAGGAATATTGCGTTCTGCGGCTGCTTTAGATGCCTTCTGGGAGAATCAATAAGTTAACAAGTCGCAAGTATGTTTTGCAATGAGGATTTAGCGCTTGCGTCAGAGAGCGGAGGTTTCCTCCGTACACCGAAGGGGTTGCCGAAGGCATCTGTTAGCGACGCAGGAGCGTCAGTTTGTAAGACAGACCCCAACACAAAACACGCAACCCATAGGGAATGGGGTTTTAAACCCCTTTTTGTGAGGATAATGTTATGATTCTATCTTTTATTTTGGCTCAAGCAAGTGGTCAACAGCCTGGAGAAAACAGTGGAGTAACAATCTCTGGGGAAATCATTGAAGCTGCGATGAATGGCTCAGATTTGATGGTGAAATCTTTTGAGAAAGACTGGCAAGATTTTGCGGCTGGGCAAAGTCCTATTTATCTAGCAATTGTATCGATTTCAATGTTAGCTGCTGTAGTGTTAGTAAGCTTTTGGTCTTTGGGTTGGTATGCACAATTTAGCGAAGAGGGTTTTTCATCCAGTGTTGTCAATGAGATGATATTCCCCCTGATAGTGATTTTGATGCTTTCTAATAATGGGATGATGCTGGCTGGTTCAACATTAGCTATGAGAAATGTCACAGTTAATTTAAATCGAAGTATTCTTTCGATAACTAGAAATGGAGTCACCTTAAAAGATGCAATTAGGATTACGAATATAGACCAAAGTTTTGTACTAGTAACACAAACTGCTCTTGCTCAATGTGACAAATTGCCATCATCCAAAACTGACGAACAACAAAAAATTATTAAACCTCGTCAAAAATGTATTGATGAAGTCACTAATCAGGCGAAAATCGAAGCTCAAAAAATCAGACAAAAAAAGGGCTTAGGTTCTGGAACTGGTAGCTGGAACCCTTTAGATATTGGCGGAGAATTAATTAATAATGTAGTACAAGGACTGTCATTTATAATTTTCAGTGGATTGTCCGCAGGATTTCAATACATAGTCCAGTTATCTTTCTTGCTGACAGCTTATGTAGCTCCAATATTTCTTGTACTTTCTCTACTACCAGTAGGAGCAAAACCTATCTATGCTTGGTTATCTGGTTGGCTAGCATTAACATTAGTGCTAATTTCATATTCAATTATCGTCGGACTAGCTGCAAGTGCAATTGTCAATGTACCTTCGACTAATCCCTTATTAACGCAGCTAATACAAGCGATTTTTTCACCATTACTCGCTCTAGCGATAGGTGCAGGTGGTGGGATGGCGGTATTCACTGCCTTTACTAGTGGTGTGAAATTCTCTGTAGGTTTTAACAGATAATGGGATTACTGTCAAGAAAAGAGTTAAACTTTACCCCAATATTTCTAATAGGTAATGCAGTTTTATTGACGATGATGCTGTTGATAGAGTTAATCAATTTTGCTCGGATGGGAGCAATTGCTAATTCCAAAGCACCGACATTAGTAGAACTAAATGATGGGGAATCTATTAGAGTATCTTCCATAAGTAGCGACTCGCGTTCGCCTCAAGCTATTACATATTTTGTTGGGCAAACAATGATGGGGCTGCTTAGTTGGAATGCATTACCTCAAGTCAGTGGCGATTACAATACAGACCCCACAAAACAGCTAAAACTAGATTCTGGCGTCCAAGCAGGCGATAACAAAATCACTACTAAAGTATGGGCTACAGGATTTGCTTTATCTGAAGATTTCCGCGCTACTTTTCTAAAACAAATAGGGAATCTCACACCAAGAGATGTTTTTAATGGTTCTACTCAATCGATTTTAAAAATCAGTTTACTCAGCGAACCAAAAAAAATCCGAAAAGGTGAATGGTCTATAGATATGGTAGCCGAAGTTGTTGTTTTCCAGGGGAGCAATATGGTAGGAGAACCAATAGGATTTAATAAAACAGTTTTTGTGAGAGCGATAGATACACCGACATTACCTAATATTTCATCAAATTTTCAACAAACAGCCAACCGGGTTCGCAAAGCTGGACTAGAAATTTACAAGATTCAAGACTTAGAGTTGAATAAATGAAAGAGGGAACAGGGAACAGGGAACAGGGAACAGGGAACAGGGAACAGGGAACAGGGAACAGGGAACAGGGAACAGAAGATTCAAAGGGAACTCTTAAGAGGGAACAGGGAACAGTGAACCGATCCTTAAAAGAATGGGACTTAGACTGTAGACGCTTTGTTTTTCGGGCTTCGCCTCTCAAAACAATTCTTTGTTTAAAGTGGACTTTATACCCACAACTAAAGTTTTTTTCTGTTCCCTGTTCCCCGTTCCCTGTTCCCTTGTTTGTAAATTAAGAGGTTTTCAAATGTCAGATATTAATGATTTTAAAGATTTAAAAGTTTGGCAAAAAGGTATGGAAATAGCAGAAAAATGTTATTTCTTGACGAAGCTTTTTCCTAAAGAAAAACTATATGGCATGGTACAGCAAATCAGGAGATCTGCGGCATCTATTCCAGCTAATATAGCAGAAGGCTATGGAAGAAGAACAACACCTGAGTATATTAGATTTTTGAATATCGCCCAAGGGTCACTTAATGAATTAGAAACACATATTATTTTATCTCAACGGGTTGGATTATCTAAGGAAACAGATATAGAACCGATTATTTTTTTACTTCGAGAGGAGAGTCGAATGATTATTGCTCTTATTAAAAAGCTCCAACAATGACTTCCAACCCTTGTTCCCTGTTCCCTATTCCCTGTTCCCTCTAAATCAAATGACACAAACACAAGAGTCTCCACTAACAGAACAATTATCTCTACACAGTGAAGAGGAGATACAAAGCCGAAATAATTTTGCAGCGATGAATGGGGTAGATATTGAAATAGAAGCCTCTGACTCCCACCTGTCATCAATTCCCGAACCAGAAGAAATCATAACTACTCGCGCAGTCTCACAAAACCCACTTTTAAAAATGGGTGTTATTGGTGGGGGAATACTTGTTTTTATCATGCTGATAGGTGGTGTAATTACTAGTTCGATGAATGCCTTGAATATGGCGACTAGTAAAAAAATAGAGCCTCCAAAAAACTCCCAAGAAATGGATAAAGCAGAAGGGGTGAACGAGATAGGTGAAACGAAAACAGCTTTAGCTCTGACCAGTCAAAATGTGGAATTTCAAAAGATTCGTGACAAAAAAGCACAAGCCACGCCAACGCCAAACCCAACTTTTACACCCGTTGCCGTCGCCCCGACTCCAATAACCAGAGCAATACCACAACGTACTCAACCAGTAAGAGTTTCTAGAAATCCCATACCACCTAGAATTAATAACCCACCGTCATCACTAACAAGGCGTTATCAACCGCCAGCAATGCCAGTAGTACGAGTTACCCCACCTATACCCAGTGGTACTGTCAAAACACCAACGCAAGACCCAACCCAACAATGGCTTGCGGCTGCAAATGCTGGTAGTTTCAGTAGTACGAGGGACTCAGAAGATGAAGAGTTAAATGCCAACGGTATAGAAGGCAAAATAGGAGAAACTACAGAAATTAAGAATGAAACTACACCTCAAGCAGTTGATTACAACGCAAAGCGGGTACTAGTTGGTAGTACTACAGAAGGCAAGTTAGAAACTCCTATAGCTTGGGGAACGGGTGACGATATCGGTCAAAATTACTTAATTAAGATATCGAAATCTTTGAAAGCTTCAGATGATAGTGAAGTATTACCTGTAGGGTCTTATTTAGTAGCTCAACTTATTAATTCCAATGGGTCAGGGTTTGCCCAATTGCACGGGGTTTCAGTTCTAATTAATTCCAACGGTGACACGCAAGAAAAGAAACTACCAGAAAATGCAGTTTTAATAATGTCTAAAAATGGAAGCTTTTTAAAGGCAGAATCTCGTAGAGGTAGCGATTTAGGCGGCGATTTCATGTCGGCTGTAATTGCTGGTGTTGCAAAAGCGGCTTCGATACAGAATCGTCCAAAAACCCAGATAACCACAACGTCTCATGATTTTTTAAGTACTTCTACAACTAATGATGATAAAGATCTAACTGCTGCTTTTGGTGAAGGAGCCTTTGGCAATATTCTGGAAAATATTAAAGCATCTAATGAAAGGCGCTCTGGGCAATTAAATAACCAAGAGAAAGTGTTTGTAATTGATGCTGGTAAGACAGTACAGATATTTGTTAATCAGACCATTTGGTTATAAGGAAACAGGGAACTATTAACAGGGAACAAAAAAGTAAAATGAGAGGTTTTAAGTGTCAGATATTAACAAATTCGGCGGGTTTAAGTCCCCCAGTTCAATAAAAAAGCAAGTTTTGTGGTGGGGTTTAAATCTCCATTACAAAACAGGAAGAGCGACTTGCGACTTGTTTAGAGTTTTAGCGCTAGCTGCAACATTATTGTTAATAAATTCCGGTCAAGTTTTAGCTGGAGGTACTAGAACTGTTTACGAAAAGGATATTGACGCTAATTCTATTGAGTTGAAGGTATGGAAAGGTTACGGACTGACCATTAATCTGATGTTTACTGGAGAAATTATAAAACAGGTTTGGATAGGAGATCCAACTCGCTTTGCTTTTACATCGAACGGCAACTTATGCCCGAAAGGTGACGATGAAGCTGATTGTGCAGTCGGTAAAGCTACTGTACTATTCTTACGTCAAATTAAGCCGATAAAATTTCCTGCTCTCACGTCTAGCACAGATGGAAGTACTCAAATTACCGTACTTACTAATCAAAAGCAATATCAATTTAAGTTAATACCTGCAACAGGCGAACCATCATATACAAGCTTAGTTATTAAACCTGATTCAGAGAAGCCTGAACCGCTGCTAGTAAATAGACAAGCAACCCAACCAACAGGAGTAAAAAAAACGACATCATCTGAAGAAGCAATAGCCCTTAAACCTCAGAATATTTCCATTGTTAGAGCTAGTTCTAGAACTGTTGCAAGTGGTTCGATACAAAGAAATGATGCTAATGCCCTTGCTTTTGGGCTAGCTGTAGCGCATCGAAATGGACAGATTTTATCTGGTTCGACGACTTGGAATAAAGCCCAAGATGCCATTAGGTTACTACGCCTTGGTAAGAGCAAACAAGAGGCTGTATCTCGTTCTGGTATTTCTCAAAAACTTTTTAACCAATTAATCGAATGGGGAAGAACGCCGTGATTAACCTCAAGTATTTATCTGTTGTTGCTAGTACATATTTGATTTTTAGCTCATCAGTATCATCAGCGATCGCTCTTGATACTGATGCAGTACCAACCATTCCTTATGAGCAAGCTCTTCGTCAAGGCAAAATTCCTGATTGGTCAAAAATAACTTGGGAGATGTTACCAGCACTTGAGCAACCAGGTTTTCTCAAAGTTCCAAAAGAGTTAGTACTAAAGTTGGGTTATGACCCTTCTCGTGAGTGGAATGCTGGACAAAAGTCAGATTCTGTAGTGATGTTGGGCGATGCTGATGACGCATTTCGGTTTGGAGACTTGACGTTAGAGGAAATAGCCAAGATTGCTCTTAAGAGCAATGCTAAAGATAAAGACCCAACACTACTAGACGTAGGTTTCATCCAATGGCAGACAACTGCATCATTAGTCAAAGCAATTCCAACACTAGGAAATCTGCAAGTTACTCAAGTAAAACCGATTCTCGCGGTGTTGGGTCAGTCCGTTTCTAAAAGTAGTTCATGCCGTACAGGGACAATCGCTCAATGTTTGCGTTCAAACCCGTCAGCTGCACAACGGACTCTAGGTGATATTGATTTAAATAAGTACTCCACTAAATCAATTCCTGATTTAGAAAAAACTCCAATTCGTCAGTTTAAAGATTGGCAGCGTACATACATTAATCAAGTACCTGGACTCAATCAAGTACCGTTTGACAAAATGCCAAATCCGATTACCTCTGGTACTAGCTCAGTTGGCATTGCTTCAGTAGTATTCGGGAAATCTGAACGGGGAGATAACAGAGTTGGAGATAACTATTTTATCTCTGGTAGCGTTGTCAGGGGTGATTATACTGTAACGAGAGCTTGCTCTGGCGGTAAAGAATGTGCCTATTTGGAACTGGGAGACTTTACCCCAAATGGCCCATTGTATGGAAAGCGTTGGGCATCCGGTTCGTCTCAACAGGTAAAAGGCGGTTATGGGTTTTTGGCTGGGGTCAACGGGGGTAAGGAACCAACGGGACGGCTTGTATACGGTAATGCATTCAAAGTAGTAATGACTGGTGCCAATGAATCAACTGGAACTGCTGATTTTGGCTTGTTCTTTCGTATATGTATGCGTCCTCCCTTTATGCAAAAAACTTGTACGCCATACTTTATTGGCCCAGTGCCGTGGATGTCTGTGAGGGAAAATGACTTAGTGATTGTGGGGACAGGAAGATGACAGGAACTACTTCTTCAGTAAACCCCAAGCAATTTCTGCTGCCAGGACGAGAATCGGCGCTAATATCACCTGTTTTTTTAGGATTACTCGCCTGTGGTGCAGTACTTGTCATAGCCAAATATATTGATGCTAAGGGAGGTAAGGCAAAATTGGCAACTGCCCGATGGGGTGGCAGTGCAGAGAAAACAGCGGCTCGGAAATTAGCTTGCAAACAGATTATGGAACGCAAACATAACCGAGTATCTTTATTTGTTGGCACTCCCAGGCATACCTCATTAAAAGTTATCAACAATAAAAAAATTATTTGTATCCCAGAAGATGCCTCTACACTTTACCTACCAGAAGCACAGCGTGGCATTTTGGTTTGTGGGGGTCCTGGAAGTGGGAAATCATTTTCTCTTATTACTCCTGTTATTCGCTCTGCCATTGACCAAGGATTTCCTCTAGTCTTATACGATTTCAAATACAGCGAGCAAGAAACAGCCACTGCTACAGCCAAAGGACAAGCTCCAATACTCGCTGGGTATGCCTTAGAACGTGGTTATCAAGTTACTGTTTTAGCCCCTGGTTTTGGGGAATCAGCTATAGCCAACCCCATAGATTTTCTTCGTAACAATGAAGACTCAGAAATGGCGCGGCAGTTGGCAATCACACTCAACCGCAACTTCCAACTCGGTTCGGATAATTCCGGTAACAACTTTTTCTCCAATGCTGGAGATCAGTTAGTGCAAGCTATTTTCATGCTAACAAAGGGGACTAAATACCCAGATATTATGATGTGCCAAGCCATCTTGGGACTACCTTTGCTTGTACAACGGTTGCAAGAAGCAGACTTAAATTTCATGGTTAGAGAAGCTTTCGCGCAATTTGTCTCGGTTGCGGGTTCCCCAGAAACAGCAGCTAGTATAGTGGGAACAGCCAGCGGGTTGTTTAGCCGTTTCATGGTTCCAGCAGCATTAGCAGCTTTCTGCGGTCAAAGTAATATTCCGTTGGATTTGAAAGGGCGACAGATGGTGATTTTTGGGATGAATAAGGAGAAGCGTGATGTTATCGCCCCATTACTAGTCTCTATTCTCCATCTTTTAGTTAGTAGAAATGTAGCTCATAAAAGGACTTGCCCGCTTGTGCTTGCTCTTGATGAGTTGCCTACTTTATATCTTCCAGCACTGGTGGATTGGCTCAATCAAAATCGTGAGGACGGGCTAGTGTCAATCCTGGGGTTGCAAAACTTATCAATGCTTCAAGAAGCTTATGGAGAAAACACAACTAACGCCATATTTGGAGGTTGTGCTACCAAAGCATTTTTTAACCCTCAAGATGATATTGCTGCCGAACGCTTTAGTAATTTTCTCGGTTCCCAAGAAATTAATTACAAGCAGAAGTCTCGCAGTTCTGGAGGTAAAGGAGGCGCAAGTATTTCTAACTCTGACCAAAACAGTACTCGTAAACTATTTGATGTCAATCAATTTAATACTTTACCAGAGGGAAAAGCGGTAATTATTAGTCCGGGATTTCGCTCTCGCGGTCAGATAAGTTTACCTATCTTGGAGAAGATTAAGATTCCCAAGCATGATATCAAATCTGAACAGATGAGTATAAAAACTTGGTACGAATATCAAAAATACCTTGCTGATAAATCTACTCTTCAAATACCTGCCGATCGAGAGATGGAGAAGCGCCGAACCGAAGCTATAAGGCTATTACCTTTGAAAGATAAAAAAGCTCAATTACAAGAACAAAGAAACAAAGCTGTTGATGCTGCTGAAATTATCTAAACTTATCAAAGTATGAATTTTTACCCTTTTTCAAAGTACGATTTACGCCAAATAGCAAAACTTCCATCTAATATCTCTGCTTTAGCCAACAAATATCCCTGTGAAATTATAAACGTTGCTGATGCGATTGATGACGATCCTTTCCCCGATGGTTACATTCCTCATATATTTGAAATTTATTATGGAACATCTGATAATGCCAATGTTTATATAGTAGATGGAGTTTTACAAGAATATAACCTCCCAGAAGTTGAAGAGAATACTCCTTCTGTATCTGTCTTGTTTGATGGAAATTTTGCTTATATTGAGGTTGAAGGTAAAGAACTTTTAAATAAGCTAGGAGGTGCGGTTTTGCCTCATGTAACCATTAATCCATCTACCTTAATCGAGATGCTGACAAGAGGTGTTTTTAATGATTGAATCATCTGATGTCCAAGAGGTAAAAAACGATTATCTAGAAATTCTCGAAGCGTTAATTCAAAAAATTCACTTGACAGCTAAAGAAAAAGGATTGAATCCTTCAAAGTCAATATCTATTTTAGTAGGCACAGAGAAAATTTACAAAGGGATTATTGGAGATAATAGCCTTAAGGAAATTAATCCCTTTGTCTCTGCGGATTTAGTAGAAAAGTTAAACACTGCAATCTCGAATCCTCAAAATACCAAAAGTACCGTATCAATTAAGATTGGTAAAGAAGAAGTCTTTCGAGTCAAGAATGGAAAAATTGAAACAGATAAATTAGAGTTATCTAAATCGATATCTCAATCTCAGAATCAAGCCACAGTTTCCCAAAAACGCATTTATAGTGTAGAGGCATTGCAAAAACAAGTTGAAGCTTTACAAAATAAGGTAATTGAGCAACAAAAACTTGTTGAGTCGCTTAAATCCCAATCCCAACTCCAAACTCAAGAATCTATTGTCAAGCTGACACAACAAGTTGCACAGTCGTTTAAGTCCCTCGAAAAGCAGCAAAAGCTCATTGAGAAAACACAACTTGCTTTATTTCAAGCAGGCGTTCGCGGTTTACCACCAATTCAAAATACCAAACTTCAAAACTGGGTTGGTGCTGTGGAATCAAAAGTTAAGCGGACAGCAAAAAATATCTGGGAGTGGATTAAAGATGCACTAAACCCAGAAATCGTTCAGATGAAAAATCAAATTGAAGAACTCAAATCTCAAATAAACCAACAAGTTGCAAAACTGAAAGATGAAGTTCGTTCGCAGACTGACAGCATTAAGACTAAAATGAAATCTACTGTTGATAATGCAGTAAATGATGTTCAGTCGGCAATTCAAACTACTCGACAAGAGTTTACTAGAGCTATTGATGACGTTAAGAGTCAAACGATTGAAAACAGCGTCAAAGCACTGCTCAAATATTTAGGTACACAGAACCCTGATGGTTCTATAACTTTCAAAAGTAAGAGTTTTAATTTCCAACAAGTTGGTAATAATGTAACAGTTCAAGCTAAAGATGGTAATGAAATTCTTAAGGATGGGGTGTTATCTTCTACTGCTTCACCTCAAGAAATAGAAGCTCTTGACAAAGTGCAATCTGTCGTTGATAAGTACGCCGAAGCAGAACAAGAGTACTTGAGTTATGCACAGCAAGAGTCTGAATCTTTATCTAGGGGTTTATCTCGTTAATGAAGTCTTACAAAACTGTACTTCCGACTTCCGACTTTTGTTTAATGTCTAAGTCGTGTTCGCTGCTCTGGGTGAATTTCTAGTTCTTGTTCATTACTAGACAATCTTTCTATAATCTCCTCTTTTTGAGATCTAATGACTTGACGAATGACCTTCATCTGAAGGGTTTGGGGGTCATTTTCTTGGTATGGTTTTTTAAAATAATTCGCCACCTCTAGAACTAAAGAAGCCAACTCCTGTGAGTCCATGAGTTTGATTTTCTGTTGAATTTCAGACTCCAATTTCTGGTTATCGTACTGAGAATCATTATTATACTTATGTGCCTGACGCTGTTTGCGTTCTATTGAGCTTAATAACTTGGGTGGTGAAGGTGGCGAATGCCTCAACTCTTGATTATTTTTTTGCCATTCCCTTAATCCCAAAGCCTCAAAACTCAACTTCTCGTAAGCTAGGGAGCCATACTCAACTATAAAATCATCTACTCCTTTATCTGGCCCTGGCAGACTGACCACACTAACTTTTGCACCCTGCTGCTCTAATAATCGCCCAGTCCGAGATATGGCAATCTCAATATTCTGTTTAGTTTTGGGTTTAGTTTCGTAGTCAAAGCAAAACTTGATATCCCGGACTGGTGTGGCGAAAACTGCTAGTTCCTCATGCAGCCTTGCTTTGATTTCATAACCCTGGTTATCTTTGCTACGGTATCCCGCATAAATTCCTGGTAGTCCGATGGCAGCATGACCTTGACTCAACAGACTGGCGGCTTTCTTTGCGCCCTCTGCAATGGTGACTGGTACATTGTATTTCCATACACAGTACCAGAATCCCGATTGGCGATCGCTGTTGGTGGGATTAACTCTTGCTTTGGAGTAAATGCGATTAGCTATTTGTTCGGGTACATCTAATAAGAAAATGCTGAGGTCGGCTTTGGGGGGATGCTCGTATTTGATGAATTTCCCTGGTTCATCAACTTTATTCCTGGGAGCATTGGGCTTGTAGCATCCCCAGATTTTTGTAGTCGGCTTTTGTGGTGATTGCAGTGAAGAAAATGAGCGCGGGTCAACACCAGCATTACACCACCAACCCCCAGATTCAATGTGTGCGTATCTGGTTAAATCCCCATAGAGGAGCCGCCCATCGTTGCGACGGGAGATTTTATCGCTGTACATCAGATGTTCCCAAGCCTGATGTTCCTGTTCTATGGAGTCAAGGTGCAGGCTTTTAAAGTTCAGTGCTGCAATGTCTGGGTGAATCGCGCTTTTGTCCACCAATTCCTCCCAGTGTTCTGGGTCTATGTGGTCAGGAGGGGCCTGAATCCCTTTGAAGCTTGTTCCTTCTAACTTGAAAATCAAACTTTGGCTTTAGCCCAAGAAGAGTATGTGGCGGAAGTCGTTGAATTACAACAGCCATAAC
>NZ_JACKZU010000577.1:0-3126 GCF_014222165.1 Nostoc sp. 2RC | reverse complement strand
GGTAAAGGGTAAAGGGGTAAAGCGATAAATTTAACCTTTCCCCCTTACCCCTTTCCCTTTCACCTTTCACCTTTCCCTTTCCCCATGCCCAATTCCCAATTCCCCTTTTTCGACATTCAAGTTATAATGAGAAAATGGACTTTTTAGCCTCTGCCAAGAGTTTTAACTTTTAGAGCAGGTCGGTGAATCGGGAATCGCTCTGAAGAATTTTCAAGATCTGCTTAATTTCCTGTGTACGTTCTTTTTTAACAACGAGGGTGACGTTGCGATCGCGCACAATCACCACATCATCTAAACCAATAGTAACAACTACATCCTCTGGATTTGAAGCATAAATAATTGCTCCCTGGGTATCTAGTCCTACGTGGGTAGCAAGTTCTACATTGGAAGTCTGTTCTGTTTTCAGTAACCGTTCGATGGCATTCCAATCTCCTAAATCATCCCAGCCAAATTCAACCGGCAAGACGTATGCTAGACTTGTCTTTTCCATGAGTGCATAGTCTATACTCTTCTTAGGTAACTGGGGATAGATATCAGACCCCTGTTGTTGTAATGGTTCGATGATTTCTGGAGCATGGGTGTGTAGTTCCTTGAGAACAACTCCTGCCCGAAAGACGAACATACCACTATTCCAGCTAAAACGTCCCGTAGATAAAAAAGTTTCTGCTATTTCACGGTTGGGCTTTTCAGTAAAGCGGTTGACGTGATAAGCTGGCAACTCATTAAAGCTACCTATTTTTTCACCTTGTTCAATGTAACCGTAACCGGTTGATGGAAAAGTAGGCTTGATCCCCAATGTGACGATGGCTTCTGTGCTTGTTGCCAGTTGCACAGCTGCACTTAATGTGTGTGCAAAGGCTTCTTGGTCAGCAATCCAGTGGTCAGCAGGGAAAAAGCCAATAACAGCGTCTTCTCCATAACGTTGTTTGATTTCTAAACTTGTCCAAGCAACGGCGGCTGCGGTGTCTCTTCCTTCTGACTCAATTAGTAAGTTCTCAGGTGGTAGATCGGGTAATTGTTGTCGTACCCCTTCAGCTATCTGACTAGAAGTGATAACCCACAAGGAATTCCAACTGCCTGTAAGTTTTAACAAGCGATCGGCAGTTGCTTGTAATAAGCTTCTAGAGCTACCATCAAGACTTAAAAATTGTTTGGGTCGGTCTCGCCGACTTAAAGGCCAAAAACGTTCACCTTTACCACCAGCAAGGATTACAGGGAACAATAAAGTATTCATGTTGTCATACACGTCTACTGAAGAACATTACAAGTTTACAGTGAGGTTTTCCACTGGCAATATTTGTAGCTTGCATTAACATACTTTTAGGGAGTGGTTGAGTGGGGAGATAATTGTGATAAAACAAGTCGAATGGTCGGAAAATCAGGTCACATCTGGGCAAGTAGTATTTGAAGATGAAGTGCGATCGCCGGAACTCGAACATCCGGAAAATCAAGCAGCACTTCCATTAGTAGTAGACCCCCAAGAAGAGGTCGAACTCAAAACGCCAGCAAATAACCGTAGCGTTGTCGAATCGGTGGGTGCAATTCCCAATCAGCTCTATGAGAGATTGGGCTTGACAATGCCTCGATGGCTGTTATGGTTCATGACGATTGTTATCGGCATCATATTATCCGGTCTGCTGGTGTCAACGTTGGCGTTGTGGACTCCTTTATGGAGCAATTTAGACCGAGCAGATGATGATTTAGGAACTGGTACTAAGGACGAACAAAAAGTTCCATTACCAGGGGAATTATGGAGCAAACTTTCTCAGTACAAACTTTCACGACCGATGAATATCCTCATTATGGGGATTGAACCAGTCAGTGGTACTGTTGATGGTTCCCCAGAAAGCTTTGCTGGTAAAAGCGATTCTATGTTGCTGGTACGGCTCAACCCCAATGAAAAATCTGTACGGGTGCTTTCTATCCCCAGAGATACGATGATTGCGATCCCAGAAAAGGGAGAAAAAGGCTTAACTAAAGTATCTGACGCCAATGCCCAAGGCGGGCCAGTCTTGGCTGCACGGGTAGTTAGCCGGACTTTAAATAATGCCCCAATCGATCGCTATATTCGCATCTCCACCAGCGGTTTACGCCAATTAGTCGATCAATTAGGTGGAGTTGAAGTCTTTGTTCCCAAATCAATGGAATATAAAGACTCTAGCAGCCAGATGTCAATTAATTTAGTTAGTGGCTGGCAAACACTCAACGGCGAACAAGCAGAACAATTTGCCCGGTTCCGCGAACCAGGTTTGGGAGATCTACCAAGGGTGCAGCGTCAGCAAGCACTCATCGCAGCCTTGCTGCAACGCCTCAATAGCCCCACCCTTTTACCCAGGTTGCCTCAATTAACTCGCCTGATGCGAAAATACTTTGATACCAACCTGAAAATGGAAGAAATGATGGCGTTGGTAAACTTCGGTCTTAACTTAGATCGAGATAACTTCCAAATGACTGTTTTGCCTGGTACCTTTAGCCGCTTTAGCAAAGATCCTGATAGCTATTGGCTGAACATGACCGGACAACAAAGCCTATTGAATGATTATGTCGGGGTAAATGTACCTGGTCTAAAACCAGATACACGTCAGGTTCCTAACCTCAAAATTGCTATTCAAAATGCTTCCAATCAACCTGAGCTAACTGAAAAAGTTATTGCTTATCTTAAACAGAAAGGCTTTACTAAAATTTACAAAGTTCCTGATTGGCCAGATAACCAACGTCAAACTCAGATTATTGTGCAAAAAGGTAACCGACGAGTTGGAACTGATGTGCAACAAATCTTAGGTTTGGGTCAAATCGAAGTAGCGGCCATTGGTGATTTAGAATCTGACCTCACAATTCGTATTGGGAAAGATTGGAAATAATCATTGGGCAAACAGGGCATTGGGCATTGGTAATTGCTAAATAAAAAAGCATAAATTACAAAGTCTAAAGTATGAGTTGGGGAAACCTCAGCTCATATTTTGTAAGATAGGACAACAGACTAATGACTAATCAATACGATTCGGTTAAAGGGGAAAGGGGAAAGGGGAAAGGGGAAAGGTTTCAAATACATCCAAATCCCCTTACCCCGGTTGGTGAGCTTGTCGAACCATTAACCTTTTCCCAGACCACAAGGGAAGTTCATAC
>NZ_JACKZU010000576.1:0-3133 GCF_014222165.1 Nostoc sp. 2RC | reverse complement strand
TTCAATAGCATTAATGTCCAGGATTCCAGCACCCCCACCTTAGCCGATATTGATGGCGATGGCGACTTGGATTTGATTGTTGGGGAACGCTTTGGCACGCTTTTGTACTACAAAAACACAGGTACAGCCACCAACCCAGTCTACACAGCACAAACAGGTACAGCCAACCCCTTCAATGGCATTAATGTGGGGAATTACAGCGCCCCCACCTTAGCCGACATCGATGGCGATGGCGATGTTGATGCGATCGTTGGGGAACGCTTTGGCACGCTTTTGTATTACAAAAACACAGGTACTACCGCCAATCCAGTTTACACACAGCAAACCGGCACAGCCAACCCTTTTAATGGCATTTATGCGGGGCCAAGTAGCAAACCCGCCTTTGCCGACATCGATGGTGATGGCGACTTGGATGCGATTTTTGGAGAACTGAACGGCACGCTGAGTTACTATAAGAACACAGGCACTGCCACCAACCCAGTTTACATACAGCAAACAGGCACAGCCAACCCCTTCAATGGTATTGATGTGGGGTCTTTCAGCGCTCCCACTTTAGCCGACATTGATGGCGATGGCGATGTTGATGCGATCGTTGCAGAACGGAACGGCACGCTTTTATACTACAAAAACGACACGCCACCAAAGCCGTTTATATTTGTTGCCACCACGGGCACAGCCAACCCCTTCAATGGGATTGATATCGGAGATTACAGCGCCCCCACCTTTGCCGACATCGATGGCGATGGCGACTTGGATGCGATTGTTGGAGAACGCTTCGGCACGCTCAAGTATTACAAGAATACAGGCACTGCCACCAACCCAATCTACACACAGCAAATCGGCACAGCTAACCCCTTCAATAGCATTAATGTCCAGGATTCCAGCACCCCCACCTTAGCCGATATTGATGGCGATGGCGACTTGGATTTGATTGTTGGGGAACGCTTTGGCACGCTTTTGTACTACAAAAACACAGGTACAGCCACCAACCCAGTCTACACAGCACAAACAGGTACAGCCAACCCCTTTAATGGCATTGATGTCGGAGATTACAGCGCCCCCACCTTAGCCGACATCGATGGCGATGGCGATGTTGATGCGATCGTTGGGGAACGCTTTGGCACGCTTTTGTATTACAAAAACACAGGTACTACCACCAATCCAGTTTACACACAGCAAACCGGCACAGCAAACCCCTTTAATGGCATTTATGTGGGGCTAAGTAGCAAACCCGCCTTTGCCGACATCGATGGTGATGACGACTTGGATGCGATTTTTGGAGAACTGAACGGCACGCTGAGTTACTATAAGAACACAGGCACAGCCACCAACCCAGTTTACATACAGCAAACAGGCACAGCCAACCCCTTCAATGGTATTGATGTGGGGTTTTTTAGCGCCCCCACTTTAGCCGACATTGATGGCGATGGCGATGTTGATGCGATCGTTGGGGAACGCTTCGGCACCCTCAATTATTTCTACAATACCCCCAATCGCCCACCTGTTGCGGTCAATGATGCCGTCAGCACCAACGAAAACACCGTTTTTAACGGTAATCTCTTGGCTGCCAACCCCACCACCCCCGACAGTGACCCCGATGGCAATGCCCTGACAGTAACAGCAGTTAACAACACTGCTGCTAATGTTGGTACTCAAATTAACTTGGGCAATGGTCAACTCACGGTGAATGGCAACGGTAGTTTTACCTTTGACCCCACCAATGGCACTGCTGCCCTGACTGATGGCTACGATTATTTACCTCAAGGAGCCACTGCCAGCACATCTTTCGACTATACCATTAGCGATGGTAACGGTGGTACTGCCAGCGCCACTGCCACCATTACGATTACCGGGGTAAATGATGCTGCTACCATCGCAGGTACAGCCACAGCAGCAGTCACCGAAGATGCCAGCACACCCAACCTCACAGCCACGGGTGCATTAACTGTCGCTGATGTCGATACTGGTGAAAACATATTTAATACCAGCGTCACTTCAGCTACTGGCAATCTCGGTAGTCTTACTATCACCGATACAGGAACCTGGAATTACAGCGTTGCTAACACTGCGGTGCAATTTCTGGATGCAGGAGCCACAACAACCGAAACCTTCACCGTGCAATCTGTTGACGGTACTGCAAGCCAAAATATTGTCATCACCATTACCGGGGTGAATAATGAGGATACCGGAACAGGTACAATCATTGACAATCCACCACCTACAGGCAGTTCCGGCCCCACTGGCCCAATAACTTTCGCTAATATCAATATCGGCTTCAATGGTAAAGATAGCCTTACAGGCAGTGATGGCTCTGACTTGCTCGATGGTCGCAATGGCAATGATACCCTCAATGGCGGTAAAGGTAACGATCTGCTCATCGGTAGCAATGGTAACGACCTGTTAATCGGCGGTGCTGGTGCTGATACCCTCAACGGTGGTAATGGAGTTGATACTTTCCGCTTTGATTTTACTGATTCGCCACTCAGTAATTTTGACCACATCATCGATTTGAAAATTGGCACCGATCGCATTGACGGCCCCAATAGAGTCAGCAAGACTAATCTCAAGGAACTGGGGGCGGTGACTAGTCTAGATGCTGGTGGTTTGGGGGCATTGTTGACAAATAGCAACTTTGCTGCTTATGGTGCTGCTAGCTTTAGCTTTGGTAGCCGTACTTTCCTGGCAGTGAATAATAACACTGCCGGCTTCCAAGAAGACAGTGATGCAATTATTGAGATTACTGGGTTTAGCGGGAAGTTGACTAATTTGGCAATTATTTAATTGCAAATCGGGCGATCGCACTTGAAGTTATCTTAAAATGCGATCGCTTGTCTGTGTGTGACGCTAGGCGATAACTCAATACGGTTTGGTTAAAGGGAAAAGGGGAAAGGGGAAAGGTTTCAAATACATCCAAATCCCCTTACCCCAAAACCATTTCCCAGACTACAAGGGAAGTTCATACTGCTTATCCCAACCGTATTGGGCGACAACTACCAAAGAATAGTCGCCCCTTGAAAGCAATGGCTTTTGTAAGAGCTTGGGTCGTCCTTGTCAGAGCTACAGCCTTGACCTTTGGGTATATCGCGCAGACTGTAAGAGCTTGGGTCGTCCTTGTCAGAGCTACAGCCTTGAC
>NZ_JACKZU010000575.1:0-3208 GCF_014222165.1 Nostoc sp. 2RC | reverse complement strand
CATAATTAGTTATGATTCCCACAGCCATTGCACCCCACCCCTTAATCCCCTCCCCGCCTGCGGGGAGGGGAGACAAAGCGTAGCTTTGGCGGGGTGGGGTTTTTCGGGTTTAATAAGTAATCAAGGGGACACGATATCAGCTATTGTTCAACTGCTGAACAAACGCTTCATGTTCAACTGAAGCTAGCCCTTTGTGTAATACCGTCAACACCTGTTGCATATTTCCCGTAACTAATGCTGAGACATCCAGCCACAATCCTGGAAACACTTGACTTTCAATTATCCCTAAAGGATTTGGTAGCAATGCCACATATTCACCATTTTGCAAGCTGAACCAACTTACAGTCTGCTCAAAAACCTGCCAAACAATATATTCTTGAATACCATTGCGACGATAGGCGCGTTTTTTATCATATAAATCTTTAGTAGCACTGCTAGCGGCGACTTCTGCGACTAATTCTGGCGCACCTTCCACATAACCATCACTACCCAGGTGAGACTGTCCACCACAAGCTGCATCGATTAACAAAATGGCATCTGGCTGCGGTTCATTATCTAAATCTAGGCGCACAGTTGGATTATCGCCCAGTCTGACACCAGGCGTAGCTATTTTATAAGACCACAACCAGCCCATCAAATTTGCATGTGGTTCGGCGTGTGGTTCAAAGCGCAAAGGTGATGACACGTAAACGACTCCTTCAATCAATTCGGCTTTTTTGAGGTTGGGCATGGCATTGTAGCGACGCTCAAATTCTGGGCGAGTCAAGCGATCGCCACTCTCAAGAGGCGGAATATATGAGGGAGAATGAATTGGAGTCGAATTTTGTGGAGAAGTGTTGACCACGAAAAGCAGGCGGTAGAGGTGGTTAAATTGATTGTATCGTAGTTGATTTTGGATAATGGTGATGATTCAATTGGGGCAGGCTGAGGTGTAAAGTGAAGATTGTGGAAATAAACGAACCGCCAAGACGCCAAGGACGCCAAGAGTTGAATGGTTAAACGCAAGAGTGCTTCTAGTTCTGATTCGATGGAAGGTTGGAATTATGAAGCGAAAGTTATTGAAATAGAGGGAATTATTGCTCGCATTGAAGCGGGTGAGTTGGAATTGGAAGAGGTTTTTGATCAATTTGGCAAGGCTGTTGAATATTTGCGTCAGTGCGAAAGTTTTTTACAGCAGCGACAACAGCAGGTAGATTTGTTAATTGAAACTTTGAGTGAAGAATAGAAGAAGATTAAGGGAACTGCAAAAAGTAAATTATTTTGGTTAAAGTGTTGACGGTTGACGGTTGACGGTTGACTGTTAACAGTAAATAACCCTAATACCAATTCATCAAAATATTGATACATATAAGACATCTCCAGAAATTAAATATGCGTTTGCCAAAACCCTGTAGGGGCGAACGGTTGTTCGCCCTTTGTTGTGTACGGGTTGTTCGCCTTTTCTTGTGTACGGGTTGTTCGCCCTTTGTTGTGTACGGGTTGTTCGCCCTTTCTTCTGTACCCTGCGGGAAGGCTTACGCTTGTATTTGTATCATTTATAAAGTGAAATGGTACAACACGTAATATTTCACAAATTATTTGGGATTGTTATGGTTTTTTATTAAATAGATCGGCAGAAAGTCCAGTTATTTCATTGGTAAGAATACATAAGAGCCAAAATCTGGTAAATTATCTCGGAACCTGTTGTCAATAATTCGTATTGACAAATTTAATCTGCCAATTTTTAGTTTCTCAAGCATTTGTGCAACTACCAATTTGGGGTAAATCAAAATTATGAAACCATTTCTTTTTGTAACCGATCTAGATGACACCCTCGTATACCGCACTGTGGGTAATGACGACGCTTTGCCAAAGCTGAACCAACTGCTAAACCAACATCGCCAAGAATACGGTACTAAAATTGTTTATTCTACCGGGCGATCGCCTCAGCTTTACCAAGAACTCCAACTTCAAAAAAATCTTTTGCAACCAGATGCTTTAGTCCTTGCTGTAGGAACAGAAATCTACCTTCATGGCAGTGATAATCCTGATTCTAGTTGGTCAGAAATCCTCTCTCCTGGTTGGGATCGAGAACTCATCTTATCCATAACCAACAGTTTCCCCGATTTAAAGCTGCAACCACAGTCAGAACAGCGTGCTTTCAAAGTCAGCTTTTTTGTTCCTCAAGAAATAGCAGTCGGCATTCTACCGCAACTTGAGGCAGAGTTAGATAAATATAAATTAAATGTAAAGTTAATCTACAGTAGCGGAATAGACCTTGACATTGTACCCCTTACCAGCGATAAAGGTCAAGCAATGCAATTTTTACGCCAAAAGTGGAAATTTGCAGCAGAACAAACAGTTGTCTGTGGTGATTCAGGTAATGATATTGCTTTATTTGCTGTAGGCAACGAAAGGGGAATCATAGTCGGTAATGCTCGAAAAGAGTTACTCCAGTGGCACAACGAGTATCCGGCTAAGCATCGTTACCTAGCACAAGATTTTTGTGCGGGTGGAATTCTGGAAGGATTAAAATATTTTGGTTTTTTAGAATGATTAGCTATCTCAAAGGAATCGTTGCTGGTATTCAAACAATTGGTAATCGGGCTGTTTTAACTCTAGAAGTTAATGGCTTGGGGTATGATTTGCTAGTTCCCCAACGCTTAGCACAGCAATTACCAGATTCAGGGGGAGTGGCACAAATTTTTACCCATTTGCAAATTCGGGAAGAAGTGCCATTTCTCTATGGCTTTGCTTCTCCAGCCGAACGCGATTTATTTCGCCACTTGTTAACAGTTAGCGGTGTTGGTGCAGCCTTAGCCATTGCACTGTTGGACACCTTGGAACTGCCAGATTTAGTCCAAGCAATTATCGCTGGCAATACCCAAATGTTAATTCAAGCCCCTGGTGTCGGCAAAAAAATTGCCGAACGCATCTGTTTAGAACTGAAAACCAAATTGATTGAGTGGCGCAAATCAGCCGGGTTCTTTGTCGCCACAGGCGGCCCTGCACCAGGAATTCTTGAAGAAGTACAAATGACACTCTTTGCTTTAGGGTATACTGCTCATGAAGTTAGTCATGCCTTGCATGTGGTCAGTGAAGACATCGGACTACCAAAAGACGCCTATGTAGAAGATTGGATTAAACAAGCGATCGCTCATCTCAGTAGTAGCGAACAAGTTGGTTATTAGTTATTAGTCATTAGTCATTAGTCATTAGTTATTTCTCC
>NZ_JACKZU010000574.1:0-3219 GCF_014222165.1 Nostoc sp. 2RC | reverse complement strand
CCCCTTTATAAGGGGAGGGTTAGGGTGGGGTAAAAATATTTGATACATCAATCATGACTTTTCAAACATCCTCTAAGGATCTTGAAACTCTGTTGCTGTTTGAGTTATAAAATTAGGTTTATGCCCCAAAGTATGCTTGAACTGCTGTTGCATCTTGCTTTGGCGGCATTGCTACATACACAAATGTTAAGAATTAAGAATACCTACTCGAAATTACGGTTGAGAAAGTTTATTTTCTATTCATGAGTTAAAGTTCGTTGGCAGTAAATAAAGAGACTTTGTAGAACAAGGCAAAAGGCAAAAGTTAAAAGTAAAATAAAGAAATACTGAATGCTACAAGCTTTTAATGCCTTGTAAATAGTCAGTTATTTTTTGTGGTGACAGAATAATTATTAATTTGTAATTCACGCATAATGTGGGTTATTAGACGCTAAAAACCTTGATTTATCGTTGTAGTAGAGACGTTGCAATTGCTAGTCTATACAGAGCGGATAATTCTTGATATTTTGTTGATTTGAATAATTCACATCAGACCTAATTCATAATTTTTCAAAGGCAACTCTTAACAGGAAAACCCATGTTTAAAAGTATGAAATTGTGGCAAAAACACTGTCTATAATCGTGCTTTGCGTCTAGTAAAAACATCTTTTTACTAGGCTTTATTCTGTGACTTCAAATCCGAATTAATCCAAAAAAGACGACATATTTGTCAATTGTCAAAGTATGTGGAAATCAAAGGTAATATTTAGGTTTATCCTGTCGGCGGTGATGGTAACTAGTATTGAATTAAGTTACAAAAGTGACTATTCTGTTGCTGAAAGTGCATCTTCTCATGTAACCTTAAAATCTGAAAGACAAAATGAAACATTGGAACTTCCAAAGTTAGCTCTTATAGGAATTGGCATAGGAGCTATTGCAGGTTTTTCTATCTCTGCTTTTTGGTATCAAAAATATCGTCAACGCCAACTTTATTTAACTGCGAAAATAGACCGTTTTATTGAAGAATTTAGTTGTGGTTCTTTAGCAGATTATCACCTATCAAAATCGAGAAATTTTCAGAAAAATTCAACAACAGAAAATCAAGAAGGTATACCTAAATTTACTAACAATCAAGAAAATTTAGTAAATTCTAATTCGAGTTTACCAATAGATAATATAGTAGCAGAATCCACCACAGAAGCCATACCTAATTATCTATGTGATAGCTATCAAAAACTAATAGAAGAAATTGTGACGACGACACTGAAAGGTGAAATCAGTTGTCAAGAATATATATATCGTAAATTAATAGAAAATATTGGTACTGGTAATGGCGAAATCTTTGAACGCTGTTTGAGCGATCGCTTGAATTCTACCCAATCTCAACTAAATAAGGTGAAAATTTCTCCAGAGTTGTTTCAAAGAGAAACTCCTGAGTTAAAAAAAGCGCGGTTAAATCGTACCCTCAAAGCATTACAGAGTATTCAAAGCGAATGGGAACGCATCGAAAAACAAAAACGCAATCAAGCCGCAGTCACCGCAGCTGTGCAACAAATTCTCACAGCTTCAGAAGCTTCTCGTTTTTCAGTTTTGTTACAAATCATCGATCCCAACCAAAACCAAATTTTCAGCCAAAATCAACTGCAAAAACTAGCCCAAGAATTAAAAATAGCGGTATCTGTTGATGAAGATTTTGAACGAAAACAACAAATAGAACAATTAGCCATCGGCATTGCTAGCGGTGTTGAATCCTATCAGCAATTAGAACCATCTCTTGTTAGTTGGATTTACGAACCAAGAAAAACACCACTAGAATTAACACAGTCCCAACCAAAACAAGAACCTTGGGCTTCATGGGCACAAAAAGTCAGCAGCCCATTGACACAAATATTATTTTCTACATTAGCTGATGGCATATCTGCAACAGAAGTAATTGTCCGTCAGTCTGATATCAACATCAAAGATTGGGTGGAGTTAACAATAATTGTCCAACGAATACAGCAAAGCTTGGTTAATTGGTTTGAAAGACAACCCTATGATTCTCAATGGGGAACATCTGCGTCCATTGCCACTTTTTTGAGTTTTGCTGTAGTTTGGTGCGAGTTATCTCATGCTTTTCGTGTCGCTACCAATATGCATCCCACCAAAGGTGAAGAATTAGCCAAGGCCTGTTTTCAAATCGTTTTACAAATTCTCAGAACTTTTGCCCATCGTCAATACTTTCCCCTTTACGGCGGAGTATTTGCCTTGTTCGGGAGAGATGCGTTGCAGGATACCATCAATTACTTAGATATACCACTCAAAGAAGTGGAAGGTACTCAAGAAAAAGCCAGGATACTAACACTATTGGGTTATTCTCAATTTATTTTAGGTAAATATCCACAAGCCAACTCATTTCACCACCAAGCTTTAGAAATTGCCCGCCAAGCCGGGGATCGGCCTTGTGAAATTGCCAATCTTAACCACACTAGCCGTGTTTGCGTTGCCCAAAAAGATTATTCTCAGGCAATTGATTATAGCCAGAGAGCGTTAATTTTAGCACGTCAAACCGGGCAACGCTTGGGAGAAGCCCACGCCTTAGCAACTTTAGGCTATAGCCAAGTGTTTGCAGCCCAACAGACAGAACGCATAGAATTAGATATTTATCAACAAGCAATAGAATACTTGCATCGAGGTTTGGAATTGTCAGAAAAATTGCGTGATTCTGCATTTGGTATGATGGCTGCACACCAAATCCAAGCCCTTTGTTACACCAGTCTTGGTATTGCCCACATCACCTTAGAAAAACCCCAAACTGCCATAGAATACTTACAAAAAGGTACTGAGGCAGTGCAATTTTCTGGTGACAAATATCTCCAGGGATTAAACTTTTTGTATTTAGCAGAAAGTCATTACAACCTGAATCATTTAGAACCGGCGGTATACAATAGCTGCTTGGGTATGTATTTATTAGAACAAATCGTTGCCCCAGAGTGGCGACAAGCCGCTGGTTTGCTGACAATTTTACAAAGTAAATTAGGCAATGAAACTTTAGAACAAGTAATAGCCAATTCTCGAACTCAAATCATTAAATTCATTGGTGTCGATGGCTACGATTACTTGCCAAAATTACTAGAAGAATACAAGCGATCGCAATAATCTAATACCGATTCAAAAAATGTTTGCGACAGATACCCCACCCGCCTTACGGCACCCTCCCCAAAGCATCGGGGAGGGTGCCGTAAGGCGGGTGGGGTATCT
>NZ_JACKZU010000573.1:0-3222 GCF_014222165.1 Nostoc sp. 2RC | reverse complement strand
GGGAAAGGGAAAAGGTTAAAGGGGAAAGTGGAAAGGGAAAATACCAAACCTTTCCCATTTTCCGGACTTCTCTTAGCAGTCTCATGATTGGGCATTGGGCATTGGGGGTGGTGACTGTTGACTGGTGACTGGGGGGTTATTATTCTCCCCTGCCCCATCTCCCTCATTCCCCTATCTCCCCACTGCCTTCTATACTTGTGTAATCACAGACAATTTTTTCGGAACATCTTGTTCATTAGTAAACTGCTCATTTTTCCTTTGCCAATTCATCACTTGCTTTAAGACTTTTGTGATGATATTGGGGTGGAAAAATGCAGTAGGTGGTTTTAGCATGTGTATTACTTCTAAAAATGTCTTGTGAATTTCGGCATTTTCACTTTGTAGTAACAACACTCTATCTAGATAACGCTGCATGATTCGGCTGATGAAGTCTGGTTGTCCTCCTTCAGTGGTATGCCAACGTAAATCTTCGCCTGTTGTCATTAGCCAAGGTACGGCAATTACTTTGTTTAATTGTTTTTGAAACTGTCGAGATAAACCAATTAAATTCCCATCGGGATGGTTAGAAAATTGTTGATTTAAACATTGGTCTAAAGCCAGTGCATCTAAAGCAGCAACGGTCATACCTTGTCCGTAAACTGGATTAAAAGCACAAACGGCATCACCTACTAACACAAAGTTTTCTGGCAATCTTTTAAGTTTTTCATAATGACGCAGGCGATTTTCTGTCCGGCGATAACCATAGATAGATGAGAGTGGCTGGGCGTTTTTGATAGCTTCATAGATAACTGGCGATCGCAAGCTACGGGCAAACTCTAAAAAGCCATCTTTATCTGTGGGTGGATAATCTTTACCTACACCTATAAGTGTGAGAATCCAACGATTACCTTCAACTTTATATATCACACCACCACGATTGTTATTTGGTGGTTGTACTGTTACATATAAACACTGCCAATCACATTCCAAATTATTTGGAGGCTCGTACCAACAGCTGGCATAGCCTAAATAAGAGTTGATTACTGTCTCTTGGGGTGGTGTGTAACCCATTGCTTCTAGCCATTGAGGCGCTGATGAATTGCGTCCACTCGCATCTACGACTAAATCAGCAGTTAAGTCTGTTTCTGGTTGGTTGCGAAAGCGTACTCGTAAACCTGTAACACCAGTCCGGTCTGAGTTAGATAATAAAGAAACTACCTGTGCTTCTTGCATAAACACAAGATTCTTTTCAGCAGCTAATCGATGGTGGATAGTTTGCTCTAGAAGATTTCGACTGCAAGTGTGGGTAATTAAATCAGACTTAAAACGAGGAGCCCAACCGCCAAAACCCAGCCAGGGTAAATCATTTCCCCAATCTATGGTGGATGCACCAGAGTCAGCTAATTGAGCCTCTATACCAGGAAAAAGTTCTTCCACTGATTGCAAACCACGCTTGAGCAAGGTATGGACATGAGGTGATTGGGGTACACCGTGGCGATGTTCTGTTTCTTGTGTAAAGTTATCCCGTTCAATAACTGTCACTCGCTGAAAGTGTTTAGTCAGTACTTTCGCCGCTAGCAGTCCCGCGATACTTCCCCCAATGACAACAGCGTGTTGCGGATGGTGAATAGATGCTAAATGAGTCATACTTCTTACCTTGTGAGAAAAGTTTGTCTCTGACTTCTGAATTTTGTTATCTGAATTAAAGAACAACGATCGCACTAGCCAGAACCAGACAATACCAGTAAGTAAAGAGCATGTAAGTCTGATGATCTTCTCGTGGAGAGCGATTCAATACAATCCTGGCTGCAATCAACCAGCTAAATACTGCTAGTACAATATCACACGCTAAAGTACTGGCAGTATTTTGCGCGGGCATCATTAATATGAAATGGGTAACAAATGGTAGGAATCCAAAGCCCAGACTTAGTATAAATCGGCTTGCTGTTTCTCCAAAGGCGATGGGAAATGTGCTGCGGTTAACAGCTAAATCCCCTTCTATATCTCGAAGATCCTGAAGGGCGACTAATGTACTCCAGATAGCACCCATGACGAATAGCCAGCGCCAGGCGATCGGTGTGATTGGTGTCATCAATTGCCATACTGCTGCCAAGTGCGCGAATGTACCTAATCCAATCAAGAAGTTTTTGGTAATCCAATGCTTATCCCAACCACCAAAATTATGCAAAACCACAACCATCTGGCAGATTAAAGCCCATTCTAAAACCCCAAAATACCAGCCTATAAATGTAAATATGCCCATACTCAAAAACCATCTCATTAAAGCCCCATGAAGTGAGATTTTTCCTGTCACTAACGGGCGATTTGGCTTATTGATTCGATCCTCTTCAACACCAGCTATTTGATTAGATAAGCAAAAAGAAAAAAGGTATAACCAAACAAATAAAGTACCACTGAACAATGTGAAAAATAATTCAGTAAAAGATGATTGTACATAATGCCCCGCAGCTAATATAAATAGTATTGGTGGTATGATGGTACTGGAAATATCGCGACCAGTAAATTGCCAAATTAAATGCAATTCTCGAACCAAGCTTTTGTATAAACTTGTTGTCAAATTTGCAGATACAACTTTCGTTTGTACATCCATTGAATTTTGCTCCTTAACTAATTATCAAGTAAATTGCTAAATTAAATTAGTAGTACAGCTATCCTATTGAAGTTACGAACAGAAATTTTCCCAATCATTTCGCACACCGAGTTAGGGCCAAGTTTAATAAATTCCTTGGACAGGTTCTTAACTTCTATATACTAGTGGTCTGTCCCATTAGTTCTGAGGGGTAAACTTATTCTTAATTTTTCTTTCTTTGCGCTCTTTGCGTCCTTTGCGGTTCGTTTATTAAACCTGCAAAATTAATGCGATGAACCACTAGGCTGACATCAAAATTTTTCAAACAAATACGCTTAATATGTAGATATAAAACTTAAATATCTATATCTGCATATTTCCTTGAATTTGTAAATATGTTTAGCTAAAAACACACTAGCAATCCTAAATCATTTGTGAAACCAACGACAAATTACCAATGACAAAGGACTGTCAACACCAAAATTCTCACCAATCAAATTTGATTACTATAGATTGAGATAACTAACTATTTTTTTTGCATTTGATTAATTTCATAATTAATATGAAAAATGTTGACTTGACTATCGTAGTAGTCAAGTGTCAAACTTGTTAACCAGTGGTATTTATTTGAACTTTTTAACTTATCAATAAAT
>NZ_JACKZU010000572.1:0-3248 GCF_014222165.1 Nostoc sp. 2RC | reverse complement strand
AATAAAAATATATGAGAAGAAGTCCAGCAACATGGTATGAAGCCAGACTGCTGGGTGAGAACTCAGCCAGAACCTTGAAAACTGCATAGGAATGGGAAGCAGGCAGACACAGACACAGCGAAAGTTGTAGTTGTAAGTGTTTGCGAAAAAGAAGTGGTCAAGCTAATAAGAGCTGACGGTGGATACCTAGGCACACAGAGGCGAAGAAGGACGTGGTTACCGACGAAATGCTCCGGGGAGTTGGAAGCAAACATTGAGCCGGAGATATCCGAATGGGGCAACCCTAAATACTAGCTGCTGAATATATAGGCAGTTAAGAGCCAACCCAGCGAATTGAAACATCTTAGTAGCTGGAGGAAGAGAAATCAATCAAGAGATTCCCTAAGTAGTGGTGAGCGAACGGGGAAAAGCCTAAACCAAAGGGTTTACTCTTTGGGGTAGTGGGACAGCAAAATCGAATCTGAATTCTAGACGAAGCAGCGAAATACTGCACCAAAGAAAGTGAAAGTCTTGTAGTCGAAAGTTGAAGGATAGTAGCTGAATCCCGAGTAGCATGGGGCACGAGGAATCCCATGTGAATCAGCGAGGACCATCTCGTAAGGCTAAATACTACTGTGTGACCGATAGTGAACCAGTACCGCGAGGGAAAGGTGAAAAGAACCCCGGAAGGGGAGTGAAATAGAACATGAAACCGTCAGCTTACAAGCAGTGGGAGTCCGATTCAACGGATGACCGCGTGCCTGTTGAAGAATGAGCCGGCGACTTATAGGCACTGGTAGGTTAAAACGAGAATGTTGAAGCCAAAGGGAAACCGAGTCTGAAAAGGGCGTTAAATCAGTGTTTATAGACCCGAACCCTGGTGATCTAACCATGGTCAGGATGAAGCTTGGGTAACACCAAGTGGAGGTCCGAACCGACCGATGTTGAAAAATCGGCGGATGAACTGTGGTTAGGGGTGAAATGCCAATCGAACCAGGAGCTAGCTGGTTCTCCCCGAAATGTGTTTAGGCGCAGCGGTAATGAATATATCTGGGGGGTAAAGCACTGTTTCGGTGCGGGCTGGGAGACCGGTACCAAATCGAGACAAACTCAGAATACCCAGAGCACACATTGCCAGTGAGACGGTGGGGGATAAGCTTCATCGTCAAGAGGGAAACAGCCCAGACCACCAGCTAAGGTCCCCAAATCATCGCTAAGTGATAAAGGAGGTGGGAATGCACAGACAACTAGGAGGTTTGCCTAGAAGCAGCCACCCTTGAAAGAGTGCGTAATAGCTCACTAGTCAAGCGTTCCTGCGCCGAAAATGAACGGGGCTAAGCGATGTACCGAAGCTGTGGATTAGTGAATAACTAATGGTAGGGGAGCGTTCCGTGGTAGGAAGAAGCAGTAGCGGCAAGCAGCTGTGGACGAGACGGAAGTGAGAATGTCGGCTTGAGTAGCGCAAATATTGGTGAGAATCCAATACCCCGAAACCCTAAGGGTTCCTCCGCCAGGTTCGTCCTCGGAGGGTTAGTCGGGTCCTAAGGCGAGGTCGAAAGGCGTAGTCGATGGACACAGGGTGAATAATCCCTGACTATGATGTGGGAGCATTATTAGGGACGCATGAGAGATAGCCACACCCTGATTGGTTTGGGAGACGGTTACGACCGTCGAGTGGTGAAGGATAGTGCCAAGAAAAGCTAGTAATGTGATGAACACATTGTACCCGTACCCGAAACCGACACAGGTAGGGAGGTTGAGTATACCAAGGGGCGCGAGATAACTCTCTCTAAGGAACTCGGCAAAATGGCCCCGTAACTTCGGAAGAAGGGGTGCCCAAGAATTCTTGGGTCGCAGTGAAGAGATCCAGGCGACTGTTTACCAAAAACACAGGTCTCCGCGAACTCGTAAGAGGAGGTATGGGGGCTGACGCCTGCCCAGTGCCGGAAGGTTAAGGAAGTCGGTCAGTGGAAACATGAAGCTGGCGACCGAAGCCCCGGTGAACGGCGGCCGTAACTATAACGGTCCTAAGGTAGCGAAATTCCTTGTCGGGTAAGTTCCGACCCGCACGAAAGGCGTAACGATCTGGATGGTGTCTCAGAGAGAGACTCGGCGAAATAGGAATGTCTGTGAAGATACGGACTGCCTGCACCTGGACAGAAAGACCCTATGAAGCTTTACTGTAGCCTGGAATTGTGTTCGGGCTTGGCTTGCGCAGGATAGGTGGGAGGCGATGAAGTATTCCTTGTGGGGAATATGGAGCCAACGGTGAGATACCACTCTGGCGAAGCTAGAATTCTAACCTAGCACCCTAATCGGGTGTGGGGACAGTTTCAGGTGGGCAGTTTGACTGGGGCGGTCGCCTCCTAAAAGGTAACGGAGGCGCGCAAAGGTTCCCTCAGCACGCTTGGAAACCGTGCGGCGAGTGTAAAGGCATAAAGGGAGCTTGACTGCAACACCTACAAGTGGAGCAGGTACGAAAGTAGGCCTTAGTGATCCGACGGCTCAGAATGGAATGGCCGTCGCTCAACGGATAAAAGTTACTCTAGGGATAACAGGCTGATCTCCCCCAAGAGTCCACATCGACGGGGAGGTTTGGCACCTCGATGTCGGCTCATCGCAACCTGGGGCGGAAGTACGTCCCAAGGGTTGGGCTGTTCGCCCATTAAAGCGGTACGTGAGCTGGGTTCAGAACGTCGTGAGACAGTTCGGTCCATATCCGGTGCAGGCGTAAGAGCATTGAGAGGAGCCTTCCTTAGTACGAGAGGACCGGGAAGGACGCACCGCTGGTGTACCAGTTATCGTACCAACGGTAGACGCTGGGTAGCCAAGTGCGGAGCGGATAACCGCTGAAAGCATCTAAGTGGGAAGCCCACCTCAAGATGAGTGCTCTCACTACATAAGTAGGTAAGGTCACCTGTAGAACACAGGTTCATAGGCGGTAGGTGGAAGTGCAGTAATGTATGTAGCCGAGCCGTGCTAACAGACCGAGGGCTTGACCTCTGATTTTAATTTATTTCCCATTCCTTGCAGTCTTCAGGGTTTTGATGAAGTTAGCTTTTGATAGTTAGAAGCAACCAGTTATCAATCAACAAACTGTTTTATTTCTAACTCCTCACTCCTAACTCATCACTCTAAAAGTTTTCCTGGTGTCTATTGCGCGGTGGAACCACACTGAATCCTTCCCGAACTCAGAGGTGAAACGCTGCTGCGGCAACGATAGTTTAGGGGTTGCCCTACGCTAAAATAGCTCGATGCCAGGTTCTATT
>NZ_JACKZU010000571.1:0-3257 GCF_014222165.1 Nostoc sp. 2RC | reverse complement strand
CACCCTCCCCAAAGCATCGGGGAGGGTTGGGGAGGGGTCTTGTCTATGTGTCGCATTCTTTTTTCAAATTGGTATAACTCCAAAAAATAAATTATTGGGCTTGGGGTCGTTGACTGTTAACTGTCAACCGTCAACAGTCAACAGTTAACAGTCTTCTGTGGAATATTTTTTTTACTTGGAAGTTCCTAAGACAGTGAGAGTAAGAATTCTGAATTCTTACTCTTTTGGCCATTTCAGTGTTCTACGATCAGCTGGTATGATTTGAGCCTACATCTTGAAGTACCAACAGCATTAATCAAAATTTTACTGATAGCTAATAGCTAATTATGGTAGTTGTAGCAATTTTAGCAGCCGGACGCGGCACACGGATGAAATCAAGCTTACCTAAAGTTTTACATTCTTTGGGTGGGCGATCGCTAATAGAAAGAGTTCTCAAAAGTGTAGAACCTCTTTCACCCTCACGACGAATTGCGATCGTCGGGTATCAGTCCGAGGAAGTGAAAGCTGCTTTGGGTTCAATCCCCGACTTGGAGTTTGTGGAACAAACTGTGCAATTGGGAACAGGTCATGCCATCCAGCAATTACTTCCCTACTTAGAAGATTACACTGGGGATTTGCTCGTACTCAACGGCGATTTACCGTTAATACGTAGCGAAACCCTTCAGGAGATGTTACAAACTCACGCCCAAAATCACAACGCAGCCACAATTCTTACCTCACACCTACCCGATCCCACAGGCTACGGGCGGGTTTTTTGTAACGATGAAAATATCGTCGAGGAAATGGTCGAACACAAGGATTGTACCCCTGCTCAAAAAGAAAATCACCGGATTAACGCCGGAGTTTATTGCTTTCGCTGGGAAAATTTAGCCAAGGTACTTCCTCACCTAGAAGCAAACAACGCCCAAAAAGAATACTATCTCACAGATGCCGTAACTCAAGTAGGACAAGTTATGGCAGTGGATGTGAAAGATGATCAAGAAATTCTTGGCATCAACGATCGCCTGCAACTAGCAACAGCCTACGAGATTTTGCAACAACGAATCAAGGAAAAATGGATGCTAGCAGGTGTCACCCTCATCAATCCCACAAGCATCACCATTGATGAAACAGTGGAGTTAGAGCCAGATGTAATTATTGAACCCCAAACTCATCTCCGGGGAAATACCGTAATTAAAACTGGAAGTCAAATTGGGCCTGGAAGTTTAATTGAAAATAGTCAACTGGCTGAAAATGTCGTAGTTCAATATTCAGTGGTGACAAATAGCACTGTAGAAGCAGGTAGCCGAATTGGCCCCTATGCTCATTTACGCAGTCAAGTACAAGTGGGTGCTGGTTGTCGTGTGGGAAATTTTGTGGAATTGAAAAATACACAGTTGGGCGATCGCACCAATGCAGCACATTTGTCGTATTTAGGCGATAGCGTTATCGGCGAACGGGTAAATATTGGTGCTGGTACAATTACCGCCAATTATGATGGTGTTAAGAAACACCAGACTAAAATAGGCGATCGCGCCAAAACTGGTGCTAATAGTGTTTTAGTAGCTCCAGTGACTGTGGGTGATGACGTTTACATAGCTGCTGGTTCCACAATCACAGAAGACGTTCCTGATAATGCTTTGGCCATCGCCCGTAGCCGTCAGGTAGTTAAATTAGGTTGGCGTCGCAAGAGTCAGTAGAGTCAGTAAAGCGATAATTAAATCATCTAATTAGCCGATGTGAGTAATGGAAGAACTCCTAGAACTTAGGCAACTTCTAGAACAAGGGAAAATCCATGAGGCGCTGATGTTGGTGGATGAGTTAGAAGAAATGAGCCTAAGTGACAAAATCAATAAAATTGATAGCTATGGTGTGATTCTGCTCATCCATTTAATTAAACAGAAGGCTGAAAAACGTTCCACTCGCTCTTGGGATGTTTCTATTGAAAATACGGTGCGGGAAATCAACAAACAAAATAAACAAGCGCCGCAAATCTGGTGGTGTTTACTTGAATTCGGCAGAATTAATGGATATTCTGCAACAAGCATATCAAGTTACACTTAAAAGAGCAGCGCTAGAAGCTTTTGTTCGCGCAGCGTTCCGCAGGAAGGGACGTTATGAAGCTGAAGAATTAGCCACAATGGTGGATGGGCAAGAAACTTTAGCCGAAGCGCTGAAATTAATTCAGCAATAGCCTATGAATTCATTGCCAGTCCATTCCAGAGTGTCACCAATATTTTCGCCGTTATGGTAAGCGGCGAGTAATATTTCGCTAGTTTTACCCCAAGCGATCGCCCCACTAGCATCTAAGGCGATGGCTCCCAAATCGCGTTTATTTTGGTACGCTTCCCCAAAGGAACGCTGCATCGCATCCTTGAGAGACATACCATCCGTAACACGCACCACAATCTTGGCTGCTAAACACTCATCAATAATATCTTCGCCAATACCAGTACAACTAACTCCGGCGTCTTTAGTAGCATAATTACCTGCTGGCATAGCAGAATCACTTACTCGACCGATACGTTCAAAGCCCTTTCCTCCAGTAGAAGTACCAGCCGCAAGTTTGCCAAAAGTATCTAAAGCTACTACGCCGATGGTACCCCGTCCAGCATTACTGGTTTCTACTAGTTCGGGTTCTGCAATGACATTAGCCATTGTGCTTTTAAAATTATCCTGGCGTTCTTGTATCCACTCTTGCAATCGCAAATCAGTTAAAGCGTTATAGCTGGGAATTTGCATTTCCCGCGCTAATTCAGCCGAACCGAAATCTGACAGCACTCGGTCTGGGGAGTTTTGTAAAAATTGTGCCAGGTCAATGGGATTTTTCACCCGCGAAACATTAATTACACCACTAAATCGCCCTAATGCGCCATCCATCAAGGAAGCACTCATGCGGATTTGCCCATCAGATTGCAGTACCGAACCAGTACCAGCATTAAAGCGGGGGTTATCTTCCAGCATTTGGCAACCCTGTACTACCGCCTCAGAGGCAGTTATTCCGCACAATAGCAGAGAATAGACTTGTTCTATCACTGTATGGAGCGATCGACGTACCGCTTCCAATCCTCCTTTACCTTGGAGAGAACTACCAGCCCCGCCATGAATAATTAATTTAGGTTGCACCTGTGACTTCATCGATCCTTTGCGTTATTTGCATCTGTGTTGCAGTTGATTTGATTGGGTATGGGGCATGGGGAAAGGGTAAGGGGGAAAAGGTAGGGGGGAAAGGGGAAAGGGGAAACATTAAATTTATTCCTTTTCCCTTTTCCCGGTTG
>NZ_JACKZU010000570.1:0-3263 GCF_014222165.1 Nostoc sp. 2RC | reverse complement strand
AAATTACTTTGTATAAAAATTCCATAAATTTATGAACAAATTTTATGTTACAGTTTGCTTAATGATTACCAATCTGCAAAAATATTATTATGGTAAGGTCTTCCAAGATTGTTGATTGGAGGCTAAAAAATATTTTTTTATAGACGATATGACGGTTATTATGTATTTTATTATGTTCGTTGTAGATGAACAATTTTTGTTAGTAACTATACATAAAAACCAAAATGTATCAGTAACCTAAATTTAAATAAATACTTTAGTTAACTATTAAGATCCACGAAGCTAAAACTCACAAAATTAGGTTATTCCGTAGAAAAATTTTATTATAATGCAATCACCCAAAGATTCATCAAATTTACGACAAAAAGCTGTTAAGGGAGTATTTTGGTCTGCTCTAGACAGTTGGGGGCGTCAAATCGTTTCTCTTGGGGTTTTCTTAATACTGGCACGCTTGCTAGGGCCAGAAACATTTGGCTTGATTGCTCTTTCTACCATATTTTTAAATTTTTTACAAGTTTTTCTCGACCAAGGTCTTTCTCAAGCGATCGTCCAACGCCAAGATATAGAAAAAGAACATTTAGACACTGCCTTTTGGACTAATTTAGGAGTCAGTGGACTAGCAGCTATACTCAGTATTGCTTGTGCTGGATTGATTGCTAATTTATTCAAGGAACCACAGATTACGCCAATCATCCGCTGTTTATCTTTAGGCTTTATCATCAGTGCTTTTAGTAGCGTTCAAGAAGCAACTTTTCAGCGGAAACTAGCATTCAAATCTCTTGCAATACGCTCATTAATAGCGGTAGTTATTGGCGGTATAGTAGGCGTAACTATGGCGTTTATGGGATTTGGAGTTTGGAGTCTAGTCGGTCAGCAATTAACCAATAGTTTTGTACAAGTTTTGGTGCTTTGGTCAGTTAGCGATTGGCGTCCAGGATTGAGATTTTCCCAAAAACACTTCAAGGAACTATTTAGCTTTGGAGTGAATGTAATGGGAATGAATTTATTTAACTTCTTAAACCGTCGCTCTGATGATTTTTTAATTGGTTATTTCCTGGGTTCTGTTGCATTAGGATATTACAGTGTTGCCTATCGTTTACTCCTCATTCTCACACAGTTACTGACTAGCATTATTGTCAAAGTATCCCTTCCTACCTTTTCGAGATTACAGCAAGAACCCGAAAGATTACGCAATGCGCTTTATAAAGCGATCCAAATGACAAGCTTGATCACTTTTCCGGGTTTTTTAGCCACAGTCATATTAGCACCTGAAATAGTAACGGTGATATTTGGGCAAAAGTGGTCGCCAAGTATTCCAGTGATGCAAGTTTTGAATTTGATTGGTATTCTTTATGCTTATTTTTATTTCAACGGTTCTGTGATTATGGCTGTTGGAAAACCTTCTTGGAAGTTAGGTTTAGATTTCATACAAGCTGTCAGCAATGTTATTGCCTTTGCTATAGCAGTTAGGTGGGGAATTATTGCAGTTGCAGCAGCTTATGTGATTAGAGGTTATTTAATGGCACCACTTAATGTGTGGGTAGTTTGGAAGTTAATTCATATTGATATATGGACTTATCTGCGTCAAGGTGCTGTTCCTTTAGCAGGAACAATAATTATGCTAATGAGTATCTTTAGTGTTAAATACTTTTTGATTAACTTAATTAGTCCTCCTGTAATATTAGCTATTTCCATAGCTGTAGGCATAATAGTATACGTTTTATCGATTTTCTTGATTGCACCAAAACTATTTTGGCAAGTAGTCAATATTTCCCGTTAACTCACTAGAAGGATAAAAATCATCATGAATGCAATTATTACGGGAATCACTGGGTTACGTAATAGAGGTGTTGAAGCGTTAGTCGTTCCTACCATTGAACAGTTACTAGAACGTCAACCTAATTTAGGTATAAATGTATTGACTGATTCACCTGATTATGACGAAATCCGGCTAGAGGTTTTTGGCTCGCAGACAATTAAAGATTATCTGAGAAATGCTAACAAAACAAAGCTGCACAAGTTACGTAATATTTTTTCTCAGTTTTATAAGCCTTTGTCAGCTAATTATCAATCCAATGTAGAAAGAATCCGTCAATCATCAATTGCTATCGCTTCTGGAGGAGATGTATTCAGTTCTGACTATGGAAGATTAGATCGGCATTTATTACCATTAAATATAGCTTTGGAAGCTGGTGTACCTGTTGTGTTTCTCGCTCAATCAATTGGGCCATTCAAGACTCAGAAAGAAGTGGATGCTTGGTTGAAAGTTGCTCGTCGTTCTAAATTAGTTACAGTCCGCGAACAACTTTCTTACAAATATGTAACTAAAGATTTAGGTTTAGATCCTTCATTAGTAAAACACACTGCCGATCCAGCTTTTTTATTGAAACCGCCATCTCCAGAGATGGTAGCTAAAATTTTGAGAAGCTACGGTATTGACCAAGATAGGCCTAAAATTGCCATTGCACCTAGTCAAGGTATTTGCCGTTATGCTGCTCAAGATTATGAAAAACATATTAATGTTTGGTGTCAGGTAATCAAGCTAATGGTTAACGAATTCCGGGCGCAGGTATTGATTATTCCTCACGTTCAAGAAATCAATGCTAATAATGACGATCGCATCTTTGCCACGCAATTGTTAAAAGCTCTTGATTATCATTTAGATGTTCGACTTGCAGGTGCAGATCATACTGCGTCAGAGTTTAAAGGATTAATAGCAGCCTGCGACATGATTGTAGCCGAAAGAATGCACCCGGCGATCGCTGGACTTTCCAGTGGTATCTGCACTCTCCCAGTTGGTTATTCAGTGAAGGCAGAAGGAATTATGTTGGATCTTTTTGGTTCAGAAGCACTTCACGATCATAAATTACTGATTTCAATTCAACAATTTCTCAATGCCGATGTAGCTTGTGAAACTATAGTTAACTGTTGGAATAAACGTCACGAAGTGGCCAATCGGCTAAATCAAGTACTACCACAAACTAAGCAAGCAGCAGCAGCTAACTTTGATATGATTTCGGAGATTTTAAAATAGAAGTCACAAGATTTGCCATTTAGTAATCAATAGCGAGAAGTCTAAGAATGCAGAGGCTAAACTTCACAGGTTAATTGGAGTTTAAAATCAGGATTCTTGCTTCTCACTACTTTCAATGGCATAGCAAACTTTGTTTTCTTATGTATTAATAAATTCACAAGCCTGAAAAGTTTTATCATAGAAGGTGATTACAAAAGTATTTTAATTTTCTATACAGAAATAAAAATAC
>NZ_JACKZU010000569.1:0-3266 GCF_014222165.1 Nostoc sp. 2RC | reverse complement strand
CCTTACCCCTTTCCCCTTTACCCATGCCCCATGCCCAATGCCCAATGCCCAAATATTAAAATTTCAAATGGTTTTAACGTATGATTAAACGCCGTCGTTTTCTCAATGTTGCTACATCAGGTATATCTGGTTTTTCTCTGGCCTATCTGTTAGGAAGTTGCAGCCAACAAAGCCAACAAAATATATTAAATAGCGCTGGCGATAGTTCAACTTCCCTTGGTATTAAAAGCAAGGTTCTTCGCATGGGTTATCAGAGTGCAGGGGATCTTGTGAGAAATCGGAAAGTGTTAGAGAAACGCTTGGAACCGTTGGGAATTAA
Source organism: Nostoc sp. 2RC (assembly GCF_014222165.1). Lineage (NCBI taxonomy): Bacteria > Bacillati > Cyanobacteriota > Cyanophyceae > Nostocales > Nostocaceae > Nostoc > Nostoc sp. 2RC. The sequence continues at coordinate 2,947 of NZ_JACKZU010000569.1, read as the reverse complement.
AGTGGAATGGGCACAATTTGTCCAAGGCCCCCAACTTATGGAAGGAATGGCTGCGGGAAGAGTTGATGTCGGATCGGTGGGAGAAACGCCGCCAATTTTTGCCCAAGTTGCTGGATCAGATTTGGTTTATGTTGTTGGCACGCAAAGAAATAAAAGAACAGGAACAAGTAGTGTTATTGCTGTACCTCCAGAGTCTCCACTGAAAAAATTTGAGGAGATTAAGGGGCAAGAAGTTTATTTTCAAAAAGGCTCGGCATCTCACTATTTTATTCTTAGAGCTTTGCAGTCAATTGGCTTGACAATTAAAGATATTAAAATCAAAAGTATACCGACTATTGAAGCGCGTGCTGCTTTTATTGAAGGTAAAATTCCTGTTTGGATGACTGGAGATCCACATTATGCCATTGCCCAAAAACTGGGTCGAATTCGTGTCCTTAGAGATTCTGTTGGTCTAGATTCTCCTGGTGGTTATTATATTGCTGATAGGAAATTTGCCGAACAAAATCCAGGATTACTAAAAATTATCATTGAGGAACTTCATGGCCTTGATAAATGGGCAGATGCAAATCGCAATGAAGTTAAAAAATTGATGATTACCGAACAAAAACTTGATGAAGATGTAGCGGAAAAGGTAATGTCTCGTAGGACTTTCGTTGGACGCAGAGGCCTCAGTCCTGCACTCATCGCAGAACAACAACGTGTGGCGGATTTGTTCTTTGAACAGGGTGTCATTCCCAAGAAAATTAACATTCAAGATGCCTTACTTCCGCCTGATTTATATGCGGCAATTACACCTGCTGAAATTATGGTTTAGAAAGTCTACCAGAAGTCAGAAGTCAGAAGTCAGAATTCAGAATTCAGAATTCAGAAGTCAGAATTCAGGAATAAAACACATTTTCTATGTGGTGATAAAACGAATGAATGATTGTCTAGGGAATTCCAACAAATAAATTATTCTGGTGAAAATTGTTGACAGTTGACAGTTAACTGTCAACTGTGAACCGTCAACTGTCAACAACGAACAAACGTCATAGGGCGGCGAAGAAAGCCGTCCATTTTTGTCTGATAGAACAGCTTGCTAGTACTAGAAGAACGAATTTTATGATCAAAAAGGTTAGACTGTCCAAATCTTTTCAACGTGCTGCTGATGCGCCAAATTTACCTAATACTCCATTCAGGTTTGTTTGTTATTTTGTTAACCAATTCCGCTGGTGGTATCTGGCAATGATAATACTGGAGACAATCCATGCAACCTGTGGTATTATGCTGCCCTATGCCATTGGCGAGATCATTCGCAGCGTGGCGCGATCGACTGGCGATACTAAACCTGTTCTTGATGCCATTGCCCAACCGCTAATGCTGTTCACTGCTTTAAGTGTGGGTGAGGTGATATTCGGGCGTTCGGCTGGACTTTTGCAGACTATTCTCCATCCCATCCACCGACAGCACATTGTCCGCTCTCTATATGCCTATTTACAACATCATTCGCATCGCTACCTGAGTAGTAGTTTTGCCGGAGCATTGGCGCATCGCATCGGCGAAACCTCTTTGGGTGTCACCCAGACGATGCAAATGCTGATTACTGAATTTATGTCTTTGATTATCGTGTATGGCGTCTCCACGATATTGCTGTATCGCGTCTATCCCCCCCTTGCTGCATTTGTTGGTGTGTGGGCAGTTCTGTTCGTCACTATTTCCTTCTGGTTGGCTACTCGCTGCCGAATTTACTCCCGGAGAGCCGCAGCAGCAAGGAGTGACACCACTGGGATCATTGTAGATGCGGTGACAAATCTCAGCAGTAGCCGCTTGTTTGCTCGTCTGGATTTTGAACGACGCTATTTGAACGAGCAATTAAAACATGAAATCAAGGAGGTGAGAAAATCCAACTGGTACTCGGAGCGAATTCGCTGGTTTCAGTTCATCTCAGCGGCCATTCTCAAAATTGGTACTCTGTATTATTCACTTTCCCTTTGGAGTCAAGGACTGATTGCTGCTGCTGACTTTGTTGTGGCAACTAGTTTATCACTATTAATTATCAGTGAAGCCCGCAATTTAAGCCGACGCTTTATAGAATTTTTTGAACATATCGGCAATGTGGCTAATGGTGTCTCGGTAATTGTTCAACCCCATGAATTAATCGATCGCGAAAAAGCGATCGCTCATCCCATCACCCAAGGTAAAATTGAGTTCCGGCAAGTGTATTTCAGCTACTCTGCTGGCAAACAAGTCTTTGAAAACCTCTCCATCACCATACAACCAGGCCAACGTGTAGGCTTGGTGGGCTTTTCCGGCTCTGGAAAATCTACCTTTGTGAATTTAATTTTGCGTCTTTTTGACTCACAATCAGGGCAAATTCTCATTGATGGCGTCGATATTCGAGATATGACTCAGAATGCCCTGCACGCTCAAATCAGCTTAATTCCCCAAGATCCGTCACTGTTCCATCGCACATTAATAGAAAATATTCGTTACGGACGCATAGATGCAACCGATGAGGAAGTGATTGAAGCAGCACGCAAAGCCTACGCTCACGATTTCATCGCCCAAATGAAGGAAGGTTACAATTCTTTGGTGGGCGAACGCGGTGTAAAATTGTCTGGAGGACAAAGACAGCGAATTGCCATTGCACGGGTAATCCTCAAAGACGCCCCGATTCTGATTTTAGATGAAGCTACCTCTAGTCTCGATTCCATCACTGAAAAAGCAATTCAAGATACCCTAGACTCAGCAATGGATGGCAAAACTGTGATAGTGGTAGCCCATCGCCTGTCTACCATTTCCCATCTAGACAGAATTTTAGTCTTCGACCAAGGTCGGATTATCGAAGATGGCCCTCACGCCAAACTCCTGGCCAAGCGCGGTGCTTACTACAGACTATGGAAAATGCAGGCCGGTGGATTCTTGCCTGTGGAGGCGAGTAAGTAGGTAGGGGGAATGGGGCATGGGG
>NZ_JACKZU010000568.1:0-3287 GCF_014222165.1 Nostoc sp. 2RC | reverse complement strand
TTTGATAAACCAATGGGCATGTATGCAGTCAACAACAGTATATATACTAGCACGCGTTATCAAATTTGGCGCTTTGAAAATTTACTCAAACCAAAGGAAATCTATCAACAAAGCGATCGCTACGCCCGCCAAAGGCAATGCACAAATTCCTGACGACATCCGCCCGTTCCTTATTTGAGCAGGGGAAACAGTCAGTGCAGCAGGGGGATTTACAAAGGGCGATCGCCAGCTTTAGGGAAGCGATTCGCCTGCAACCGGATTACATCGCCGCTTACAACCAGTTGGGTAATGCCTTCCAGGGGTTGGGGCAGATGGAACAAGCGATCGCTTAATTCAAAACCTGTGCGATCGCCTCATTCAAAACCTGTGCGATCGCCTCATTCAAAACCTGTGCGATCGCCTCATTCAAAACCTGTGCGATCGCCTCATTCAAAACCTGTGCGATCCCACCTCTTGCAAAGAGCGATCGCAAAAGTTCTCTCAAATACGGAGTAAACCAAAATGACTGAGCCAAGATTTTTAAACATTATTACCAACCCCTTTGGTCTGAGTAATGTGGGGTTTTATGCCAAGCCCACCTTTGCCGATATCGATGGCGATGGCGACAAGGATGCTTTTGTGGGCAATGATCAGGGCAATACATTGTTCTACCGCAATACAGGCACTGCCAGCAATCCCAAGTTTGCCGCCCCCAGCACCAACCCCTTCGGTCTGACTGATGTGGGGTATTTTGCCACCCCCACCTTTGCCGATATCGATGGCGATGGCGACAAGGATGCTTTTGTGGGCAATAGTCAGGGCAATACATTGTTCTACCGCAATACAGGCACTGCCAGCAATCCCAAGTTTGCCGCCCCCAGCACCAACCCCTTCGGTCTGACTGATGTGGGGTTTTCTGCCGCACCCACCTTTGCCGATATCGATGGCGATGGCGACCTGGATGCTTTTGTGGGCAATGAAGGGGGCAATACATTGTTCTACCGCAATACAGGCACTGCCACCAATCCCAAGTTTGCCGCCCCCAGCAGCAACCCCTTCGGTCTGACTGATGTAGGGTTTTATGCCGCACCCACCTTTGCCGATATCGATGGCGATGGCGACCTGGATGCTTTTGTGGGCAATAGAGACGGCAATACATTGTTCTACCGCAATACAGGCACTGCAAGCAATCCCAAGTTTGCCGCCGCCAGCAGCAACCCCTTCGGTCTGAATAATGTGGGGTTGTTTGCCGCACCCACCTTTGCCGATATCAATGGCGATGGCGACCTGGATGCTTTTGTGGGCAATAGTCAGGGCAATACATTGTTCTTCGAGAACGTCCCCAACACCCCCCCCATTGCCGTCAACGATGCATTTAGCACCAACGAAAACACCACCCTCAACGGCAATGTCCGCAGCAATGACAGCGACCCTGATAACAATACCCTGACAGTGACTCAGGTCAACGGCAATGCTGCTAATGTCGGTACTCAAATTAACTTGGGGAATGGTAAACTCACGGTGAATGGTAACGGCAGTTTTACCTTTGACCCCACCAATGGCACTGCTGCCCTGACAGATGGCTACGATTATTTACCTCAAGGAGCCACTGCCAGCACATCTTTCAACTATACCATTAGCGATGGTAACGGTGGTACTGCCAGCGCCACTGCCACCATTACGATTACCGGGGTAAATGATGCTGCTACCATCGCAGGTACAGCCACAGCAGCAGTCACCGAAGATGCCAGTACACCCAACCTCACAGCCACGGGTGCATTAACTGTGGCTGATGTTGATGCTGGGCAGAACACATTCAACACCACTGTCACCTCCGCTAGTGGCAATCTCGGCAGTCTCACCATCACCAGTGCTGGCAGTTGGAATTACACTGTTGCCAACAGTGCGGTGCAATTCTTAGGTGCTGGCGTGACCAAAACCGAAACCTTCACCGTGAAATCTGTTGATGGCACTGCCAAAGATATCGTCATCACAATTACTGGGGTGAATGATACCGCTAGCATCACAGGTATAGCCACAGGCGCATTCACCGAAGATACAAGCACACCCAACCTCACAGCCACGGGTGCATTAACTGTTAATGATGTCGATGCTGGCGAAAACAAATTTAACACTAACGTCACAGGCACAAATAACCTGGGTAGTCTCAGCATCACCGATACTGGCAGTTGGAATTACACTGTTGCTAACAGTGCGGTGGAATTCTTAGGTGCTGGCGCGACCAAAACCGAAACCTTCACTGTGCAATCTGTTGATGGTACTGCAAGCCTTGATATTGTCGTCACAATTACTGGTGTGAATGATGAGGAAAACGCAATAGCCACTTTTAATGCACAAACAGGTAGCAACAACCCTTTCAATAACATTAATTTTGGGTCTTACAGCGCACCCACCTTAGCCGACATCGATGGCGATGGCGACAATGATTTGATCGTTGGGGTAGATGACGGCACGCTCAAGTATTATAAGAACACAGGCACAGCCACCAACCCAGTTTACACAGCGCAAACAGTCACAGCCAACCCCTTCAATGGCATTGATGTGGGGTCTTACAGCGCGCCCACCTTAGCCGACATCGATGGCGATGGCGATGTTGATGCGATCGTTGGGGTAAATGACGGCACGCTCAAGTATTATAAGAACACAGGCACAGCCACCAACCCAGTCTACACAGCGCAAACAGTCACAGCCAACCCTTTCAATAGCATTGATGTGGGGTCTTTGAGCAAACTCATTTTTGCCAACGTTGATGGCGATGGTGACCTGGATCTAATCGTTGGGGAACGGAACGGCACCCTTAAGTATTACAAGAACACAGGCACAGCCATCAACCCGGTTTACAGAGCAATTTCAGGTACAGCCAACCTTTTCAGTGGCATTGATGTGGGGTATTCCAGCGCCCCAACCTTTGCCGACATTGATGGCGATGGCGATGTTGATGCGATCGTTGGAGAACGGAACGGCACTCTCAAGTATTACAAGAATGACACGCCACCAAAGCCGTTTATATTTGTTGCCACCACGGGCACAGCCAACCCCTTCAATGGCATTAATGTGGGGAATTACAGCGCCCCTACCTTTGCCGACATCGATGGCGATGGCGATGTTGATGCGATCGTTGGGGTAAATGACGGCACGCTCAAGTACTACAAGAATACAGGCACTGCCACCAACCCAATCTACACACAGCAAATCGGCACAGCTAACCCCTTCAATAGCATTAATGTCCAGGATTCCAGCACCCCCACCTTAGCCGATATTGATGGCGATGGCGACTTGGATTTGAT
>NZ_JACKZU010000056.1:0-28379 GCF_014222165.1 Nostoc sp. 2RC | reverse complement strand
AAATATTAAAAGCAGGTACAAGTTTTTAACTAATGTTATTATGCAATAACCTGATTAGGTATCTCATTAAGATTAATTATGAAATTAGCCACACAACCCACAATAAAAACTCTAGGAGACTACGCCTACCAAGCGATTCAAAAACACTTTAAGAAAACCTTGAAGTGGGAAAAATCAGTAAAGAAAGATGAAGATCCAGAAGCACTCCATCAAATGCGAGTGGGAATGCGTCGTCTACGCACAGCTGTAACGAGGTTTGGGATAGCCATAGATTTGCCTAAACCAGTAAGCGATAAAAATATTGGAAAAATAGCTCGTCGTCTTGGTAGTCTCAGAGATTTAGACGTACTCAAAGAAAGTTTGGAAAATAATTACAAACCAAATTTACCTCGTAAAGAGCAAGGCTCATTGCAAACAGCTTTTGAAGCCTTGGCCAAACAACGGGAAGACGTACTTTCAAACGTGCAAAAAACTTTAAAAGATGAGCCTTATAAATCTTTGAAAGAAGGATTAGAAAAGTGGTTAGATAAACCCAATTATCACCCTTTAGCATCAGTTACCATTCAGCAAGTACTACCAGATTTACTTTTACCTGAAGTGAGTAATTTTTTACTGCATCCGGGTTGGCTAATTGGCACTGAATTTGTGGAATCAGAGGTAAGAATCAAGAAAAATTGGGAACGGGAAAAAATAGAACAACAATTGACAACTGAAGGTGAAGTTCTACATAGTTTACGAAAAGAAGCTAAACGTATACGCTACCAAATGGAATTATTTACTGAACTATATGGCGAGTCTTACGCCGCTTACATTACAGAAGTCAAAAATATGCAAGAAATTTTGGGTACGATGCAAGATAGCGTCGTTTTAGGTGAGTGGCTTGGAGATATCTTCAAGTCAGAAATTCAAACTCAGCTACCTACCCTTGTTAATTTATTAACTGAAAATCGTTACCAGTCTTGGCAGCAGTGGCAACCCTTACAAGAAAGATATCTCAAAACTGAAACTAGGCATAGCTTTCATTTAACAATACTGCACCCACTTTCAGGGGTAATATAGCAGGGAATGGGGAATAGGCAATAGGCAATAGGCAAAAAAAGTCTATTAGTGTTGGGGTTTTAGATCGGGTTATGTCCTAAACTGGGCTTCAACTGCGATACAGCAGATTTCAAGTTAGTGAAAGGCACAAACTATGTCTAGTAGTCAGGTATAATTTCTGATTTCTGACTTCTGACTTCTGACTTCTGACTTCTGAATTCTGAATTCTGACTTCTGAATTCTGACTTCTGACTTCTGACTTCTGACTTCTGACTTCTGAATTCTGACTTCTGAATTCTGACTTCTGACTTCTACTGTAGTTTTTGTTAACCAAAATTGGACTAACGAGCAGACAATTGAATAGGAGCCTCTAGGGATAAAACATAAACACTGCTTTGGGGAATCTGCACAATGCGGGTATTTTCAGCAGAACGCAAGCCAGAAATTAATCCAACGGCGCTTCCTAACATTGCTCCCCGGTCAAACTGGTCGGGATCGCCTTGGCTGATAAAGCCTAAGGTGCTTCCACCAATCCTACCCCAAACAGAGCCATTTTCAACAGCTTTGTCATTAGCTCGCATGTGGGTAATGGTAGTACCGGGAATCATTTGACTTGATGCTTTAATTGAAACAATTCGACCCTTGACAACTAATGATTGGGCAATAATTTTTGCGCCGCCATCAGTGGGTTTGAGAATAATAGTTACAGGAGTATTTTCTGGGGCTACAACATTACCTAAACTATCTTGAATGGGGCTAGCTAAAGGAACAGTAAGAGGATAATCCTTTTTTTGTCCCACATCTACGGTCACAGAGGCTGGAAATGAAACAATAATTGCTGTGTCTTGAGGAATGTTAATTTCTTGAGACACTGCTTGGGTTGTTTGTAGCGGCTGAATGGTTACTGGTTGGGCGGTAGCTGGGAGAACGATAGAACCGAACACAGAGATAGAACAAGCCAGACTCAAGAATATTTGTGTTTTCATAACAGTTTTCCTTTAATGTGAGCGTGGTTTTGAGGATTGAATTCCTTCACTCAATCAATAGGTTTGGGGTTATGGATTTATGCAGTAGTCTGTCAACCCAAAAATGTTAGGTGGAGGTTGGGTCAAGGTTAAAGGGTAAAGGGTAAAGGGGAAAGGTTTTAAATCCCTTACCCTTTTCCCCTTTCCCTTTCCCCAGCCCTCACTCAGCAAAGTTAACTTGTCAGACTACTAGTAGTTTTTATGGAGAGATGGAAAATAAACGGGACTAATGAAAATTAGTACATATAAACTATTGAATAACTATTAAATAAATAAGTAGGTTTTTATAGAAATTATTGAGAATTAATAGTATTAGTTAAAAGTGGTGGCAGAAACATATCTCATACTAAGTAGCAGTCCAAGATAGTAATTGGAGTAGGGAGTGGGGAGTGAGAATATTCTGTTTGAATGCAACTGCCTATCAATTCAATAAATAGATTTGTTCAAAGATTGTTTACCATCCATCGATACAAGGAGAATGTATGATTTCTCAAGTCAACTCCCAAGCGGTGAAAATATTGGAAGTCGCAGACGATCCGCGCCTTTCTAGAGAAACGAAGGCATTTTTGGAAGTGTTGAATTCCGGTGGTGTACCTTTAGAGACATTACCTCCCCTGGAAGCGCGTCAAGTACTGGTGGATGCACAGGCTTCTGTTCAAGTAGACCTTTCAGGCATTGAAGAGTCTGAAAAAACCATTGCCGCTGAGGGTTATTCCATTACGCTCAATATCGTGCGACCTGTAGGTGTCAAAGGCATATTGCCTGTTTTCATCTTTATTCACGGCGGCGGTTGGGTGCTGGGCGATTATCCAACACATAAGCGTATGGTTCGCGATCTCGTTGTGCTTTCAGGTTTTGCAGGTGTCTTTGTCAACTACACTCGAACTCCAGATGCTCAATATCCACAAGCTATTAATGAAATCTACGCTGCTACCAAATGGGTCGCTGAGCATGGTGAAGAGATTGGTGTTGATGGTAAGAATCTGGCAATAGTTGGAAACAGTGTCGGCGGTAATATGTCGGCGGGAACGACTTTGATTGCGAAGGCAAAAGGCGGCCCCCACATTAAATTGCAAATCCTGATGTGGCCGATTGTAGACGCTAATTTTGAAACGAATTCTTATCAGCAATTTGGCGAGAAACGTTTCTTGACCTCATCTTTGATGAAGTGGATGTATGACATGTACATCGCTGACCCAGAAAAACGCAAAGACATCTATGCCTCTCCCCTACAAGCTACCGTTGAGCAACTCAAAGGATTACCTCCAGCGTTAATTCAGCTTGCAGAAAGCGATATCTTGCATGATGAAGGTGAAGCCTATGGGCGCAAGCTCGATGAAGCTGGGGTAAACGTGACAACTGTGCGGTACAACGGTATGATTCATGACTTCGGACTATTGAATGGTTTAGCCGAGCTTCCAGCAACACGTTCTCTTTTTGTGCAGGCGGCTGCTGAACTCAAGAAACATCTGCAATAGGCAACGATTGTCTCTTTGGCGTTGCTAGTCAGATGTATGAAAACCATTTGCGTGATGTGATGTGAAAATTTTTTGTAAAGATGTTGCGTTGCAACGTCTTTACATCTGGATTTATAGTTATTTACCAAGCAACTGCTGAAAACCAATTGGAAATAGTCAAAATACGTGGTGATTTAGTTCGTCTCAATGGTGAAAAAGTCAAACTCATTGGGCGTTATATATCAAGAACTTGGAAACCTGATGGAAAATTTACGGGAATTCCAGGTTTTCAAGGTATTTATATAAAAGCCCGTATCATACTTGAGGATGGCATGGAAGTCAGTATTTTTCCATCTTGGAATAAACAATCGTTGCGATCGCCAGAGGAAACAGAAAAATATAATCATCAAATGGTTGAAGCCGTTGGAGTAGTTCAGTTTGAAGGCACACTAAGTCCAAATTCCCAAATCCGCGAATCTTACATTAACTTAACTCAATTAGGCCCATACCTATAGGAAGGGGGTGTTGCACATTGGTGTCAACTTAAGTTCTTGTGCGAGGATAGCAAATCGCAATACTTATTGTTATAAATTCTTCAGCAGAGTACTCGTATTTTCCACAAATTTGGTGTATTGTGTTTATTCTGTCCAATTGTTCAGTACTAAACTGTATCACAGTATCCTAATGAGTCTGGTTGAACCTTGTTGCAAGGCGATATCAGCTTCTCTAAGAATGAACACTCAAATTCTCTTTTTTTATGACCACTTTTCCAAACCTTTCCCAATATATGAAAATCATCAAAAAATCTGAAAAGCTAACTCTCAAGAAGATGAAGGAAATGGAAGAAGCTGAAGAACAGATTCTTCAAGGCCAAACTGCTGATTTTTCCGAACCTGTGGTTGAAGAGGAACCACTCGTAACTCCGGAATATCCACTTTTTAGTGCTGAATATAAAGAGCCTAATTATATTCCAGTACGTGACAATCCTTTAGTTCAATCTGTGGGAAACTCAGGTTGGCAAGCTTCTGATATTTGGCGGGAGATCAGGGTAGATAGTTTTTATAATGAATAGATAGGTAAATTTCTACTGATAGAGCCTGCATTATCAGAAATAAAGCGTTGCCGATTTCATGCATGAGAATGATTCTGTGATATTTAAACCCTTTTAGAGATTAGCGATTGCTAGTCTCTATATTTGGGTTCATATCGTAATTAAATCATATCATAAATCATCGATTTTTAATTGCTCTTTCTTAGTAAAAGCCATTGCAATTCCTTTTTCGTAGTAAGCAGCTTCATTAATAAAAACAGGCCAAACAGTGGATTCTCCTTGATACACAATTGTTTTGTTATCAAAAGTGAGAAACATCGGATCTCCTGGATTCAAGGCTTGGTAATCTTTATCTTGCAACTGTGGATGAATCATGCCAAAGATTGTGCCATCATCTTTTTTTGGGTAGTCTATAACAGATAAGTGATGATAGAGGGTTAATGCTTCGTTAGTTGTGAAAATTTGACCTTGATTAAATTGTTCGATATAGTCTAGAACTCCATGAATCAATTCCTCTGTTTGTTGGAACAATTTTGCTTTTAAAATACCTTGGGCTATGGGGCCAACTTCAATGGCAAAGCCTAATTCACACAGAGAATTCACAAATGGATTTTCTGCAATTGATTCAAAAGCACAGTAATAAATATTAACTAAAGGATTAATTTCACTTAAATAAGCAGCCAATTGTAAGTTAAAGGGATGAGTGTTGACTAAAATAATTGTCAGACCCATGTTAGATGTTGTGCTGTGTAAGTCTAATATGAAATCTGTTTGTTTGTCGCCTTTGCTTGCTAGGCGATTTTGAATTGATTTGGCTTGTAATTCTTCGTAAGCATTTAGATTTGGATTTTGTAAATCTTGTCTGAGAAAACAGCGGTTTAAATCCTTATCTATATATCGCCTTGCTGCTGCAAAAGCTTGAGGATTTGCTAACAGAGTAACTGTTTCAAAACTTGGTCTAGCAATCAATTCGGGAAACTGGGCAAATTTTTTGATTAAATAAGCCCCTGTAAACTCATTACCATGAGTTCCACCGACAATAGCAACTCGATTAATTGGGTTCACCATTTCACCAACTTTGTTATGCGGCCATTGGGGTATTTGTTTTCAACAGAATTCAGGACTCAGAATTCAGAATTGAGAGTAACTTATAACGCATTCGCTTTGCTGATGCGATCGCGATTATGTGGTTGATTTAGATAGGACATATCAGGGCCATCGGGAATGATTCCACCGGGGTTGAGTGGAAATAAGTTACCGTAGTAGTCGCGTTTTACTGTTTCTACGTCGCAGGTGTCAGCAACACCAGGAAGCTGATATAAATCTCTGAGGTAAGCTCCCAGATTTTCGTAGTCTCGAATGCGTCGGCGATTACACTTAAACAAGCTGTAATAAACGCTATCAAAGCGAAATAAGGTGGTAAATAAACGCACATCTGCAAGTGTGAGATTGTCACCGCACAGATATCGATGAGTTTGCAATGCAATTTCAATTTCATCAAGAGTTGCAAATAGTTCGTTACAGGCTTGGTTATACGCTTCTTGGCTTTGAGCAAAGCCACAACGATACACGCCGTTATTTACCGCGTGGTAAATTTTCTCATTCCACCAGTCAATTTTTTCTTTGAGTTCTTCTGGATAAAGATTTAATGTGGGATTATCGGCGAAGTCGTTCATTTGAGAGTTGAGCATGACAATAATTTCTGAACTCTCATTATTAACGATGGTTTGGGTTTGATTATCCCAGAGGATGGGAACAGTAACGCGCCCACTGTAACCCGGTTCTGCTCGTTGATAAAATTCAACTAAGGTACGACAACCTTGTTCTTCTTCGTTGAATATCCAACCGCCTTCAATGGGAGAAGGAGAAACGATACATACTGATATTACCGCTTGGAGTTTTTTGAGCGATCGCACTACTAAAGTTCGGTGCGCCCAAGGACAACCCAACCCAACATAAAGTCTATAACGTCCGGCTGCCGGTTGGTAAGGATTTCCCTCTTCTGTACCGATGAAGTTGCGAAACTGGCTACTTGGACGAATGTATGCTCCCGATTTATTGGTAGGAGCAAGCTTTGACATCATTATCCGCCAAAGGGTCGTCCAAACAAACATTCCCAGCCAAATAATCAGTTTTGGTGGAAGGGAACGGCCTTTCTTTTTGGGAAGAGTTTTATTGTCATCTATTGGAGTTGAGTTGCTCATGGCGACAATCTAGCTTTGAGAGCGATGGACGTTACACTCGATCTACCATGCAAATTTTAGTGGTTAGGTTTCTACTGGTCTGTCCCATTAGTTTTGATGAGTTTGTAGTAAGCACTAAAGAGCTTAAAAATCAAGGACTAAAGTCCTTACTACGAACATTTTTTACTACAAAATTAATGTGACAGGCCACTACTCTTACAATTTACCTTAAGAAAACTCCAAAAAATAAATTATTCCGCTTGGGGTCGTTGACGGTTGACACTCAGCAGTCAACAGTCAACAGTTAACAATCTTCTGTGGAATATTTTTTTACTTGGAAGTCCCTAAGATTGTGACACAAAACGTCAGTCTCTTAGACCATTTCAAACTCTAACTGATGACTGTTGAGAAAATCATGGGTGAAATGATCTACCACATTTGTATCAGCTAGTTCTAAATTGTAAAAATCCACAATTTCATGCTCAAAATATGGCCCAGCGTGCCAAGTTCCTTGATGTAATTTGATAAAACAATTACCAGGAATGCGGAAAGCAGCAATTTTTTCTAAAACTGGTTGATTTAAATCATTATTTGGCGGACAAACTGCAATTAACCAATCTTTGCCTTCCAAAGAACCCAAACATTGAGTACATTGTAGGTGGCGAGTAATTTTATGAAATCTTCGCCCCCTTTTATTCAACCGCATGATATAAAATCGCGGAGTTCCATTTTGCAAGTTTAATTCAGCATCTTCGGTATCATAAGCTTTGCCATCTTGACTCGCAAAGATTACTTGTCCATAGGGCGAAAAGTTTTCCGGCGTTATCCATTGCGCCTGCAATTGTTGTAGTGTTTGCGAACTACTCATAATCAAAATTTTTTTCAAATAGGTATATTATAAGAATTCAGAAGTCAGAATTCAGGAGTCAGAATTCAGGAATCAGAATGGTTTAGGTCACATTCGCTACGCTCACAGAATCAATTAATTAAGCCGTAGAACAAAATCAAAAACGCCTACAAAGATGATTGATTTTTCACTCATTCTGAATTCTGAGTTCTGAATTCTGTCCCAAAAACAATCTTAGCTAGCTAGATAACTGCGTACTTGTTCTTTTTGACGCCTGAGAAGACTGAGAGCTTTTTGTTCTATTTGACGTACCCGTTCTCGGCTAATGCCCATGCGATCGCCAATTTGTGCTAAAGAAAGTTCATGTCCATCTGTGAGGCCAAAACGCAAGGTTAATATTTCTCGCTGTTGGGGAGATAGCTTTGATAATAAGTTTTGTAAATCTTGATGCAAGGATTCTTCGGCGGCGTAGTCTTCGGGAGACAGTCCGTCATCTTGCAAGATGTCTTGCAATTCCGTATCCTGCTGTTCCCCCACTCGCGCTTCTAGGGAAAAGGGCTGACGCGCTAAAAATAAACACTCACGAATTTGACTTGGTGTCAATGACAAGGCTTCGGCAATTTCGGCTGTGCTGGGAACGCGACCTAATTGTTGAGATAATTCACGCTGTACCCGCTTAATTTTATTCAGTTTTTCAAAGATGTGAATTGGTAGTCTAATTGTACGTCCTTGTTGAGCGATCGCTCGTGTGATTCCTTGACGAATCCACCAATAAGCATAGGTTGAAAACTTATAACCAAGAGCCGGATCGAATTTATCTACTCCCCGTTCTAAACCCAAAGTTCCTTCTTGGATTAAATCCATAAATTCCAAGTTGCGGTGCTGATATTTTTTCGCCACAGCTACTACTAACCTCAGGTTAGCTTGAATCATTTTCTGCTTGGCTTGCTGTCCTTTACTTAGCTGTTGCTGCAACTCTTCAACACTCAAGTTCGCTTTGTCTGCCCATTCTTGCAAGGTGGGTTGATGGTTTAGTTTCACAGCCAATTCTTCTTTAGCCGCTAATAAATTCATCATCTGCTGCACTTGTTGGGCAAAAATAACCTCTTGCTCGCGAGTCAACAAATCTACACGTCCGATTTCTTGCAGATAAATACGCACAATATCATCTGTAGTTCGAGCTTTTTTATCTGCAACTAAGCTTTTTTTCTGCGTTTTTTGTACTTCGGGTTGTGGAGATGTTAAGTTGCTCATGGTTATTCACTCCTATGTAACCTAATGAATTTATTGGTATCAAGTCTAGATACCCAGACTCATAGCCCTTTTACACCGCTAATCTATCCATTGGCAAGACTAATCAATTTTTGTCTTTGATAAATTAGAAGTTAATTATTCAAAATAATCAACCCCTAATCAACTTATTTCAAGATATTAACATCTTTAATATCTAAAAATCAATTACCAAAAGTATTATTTGCATATAGGAATCCTATTTCAGTTCTGAAACATATTGGTGTTGACTGTTAACGGTTGACAGTCAAGGACTCTAACATATAACATCTCAGCAATTATTTGGGATTGCTATATATTTTTTGTGAGTCACACTTACTTATCGCTCTATGTTTGCATATTGTCAAGTTTATTCAACACAAAACAATTTTTTTGCCTCTAACTTCTGATTAAATTATTTAATTAAATAATCAATAATTAAGTTAAACTTAATTCACCTTCAGATAGAATCTTAGCGGATGGTGTTTGGTTTACTGTTAATCAAGGATTACCAAATAAACACCCGCATCCGCTCATCTTCATTCAAATTGCATCTTTGCATCTTTCTAGAGAGTGGAATTGTGCAATTTCAAAGGCCCTTGTACCAAATTGCACGCAGATATCTGCATAGCGTCTGGTATTATAAATGTAATAGTTAGTGACGACATTTTTTAGCCTAAAAGTAGTAACAGTGGTCACATTAACATCAAGAATAATAGTTGGCAAGATAGGAGCAGGGGTGTAGCCCATTACCAATTACGAATTATCTCGTTCTCAACAACTGCACAAACGTGTTACTCACCGTATTGTCTTTGGTGTCGGCGGCGTATTGAATCAATTTTTCCCGCAGTTGCTTGGCTTGCATCTAAGGGAAGTAAGGTTGCAAGCAGGAAGTAAATGTCACAAAATCAGCGATCGCCCATTCTATCTATTAAGGGAGACGCTGCGCTACCAAGCCTCTTAACCCATCCAACGCACTGGCTCCTGTTGACTGTAATATTGATACACATACAAGCACTTGTACGGGCGAACGGCTGTTCGCCCTCGCCCCTACCTTACGCAACGGCGGGTGAGCAAAAAAAGGTGTGGGGAGTGTGGGGAGTGTGGGAAGTGTGGGAAGTGTGGGGAGTGTGGAGGGTAATTTTTTGGATACTTAGCTAGAAATCCCACACAAAATTTCGTTCACCCCGCAACGGCTGTACCCTATGGGAAGGCAGACCCTATTTAAGACTTTTTACTTTATAAATGACACAAATACACGTGTAAGGGTGAACAGCCGTTCGCCCCTACAGATGATTGTATGTGTATCAATATTTTGGTGAATTGGTATTAAGGCGGGGTAAACTTTTTAAATACAACAAAGAAGCGTAACCCAACAAATACCTGGGTTACGCTTATTTTTTGTAGGATTTTTGTGTCTTGAATTTGCTGTTAAATTTAAATCGTCAATATAAAACCGTTGAATATCAAATTGACAAAATTATCACCTAAGAGCCTCACTTGAATTCCTCCAGTGATTGCTATCATATCTGCCTCAAATAGTTTTCGTTCTTTCATGTGATTGTCAGGTTGTAAGTCGGTAATTTTGATTCTGGACATATTTTTCTTTAGATTTTTTTGAAATCTAGGAGAATTTTCCTTTGAATAACTACCAATCTCATCAACCAAAAGTTAGAAAATTTACTATTTATATGCTTTTTAAATAGACATTATTAGGATTGCTGTGTAGGAATCTAACTTGATTCATGAGCAAAAATCTTTGGAACAGATGAATAGGCTGTAGCGGCGTACAGCTGTACGCCCTTAACCATCTATTTGTATTAGGTATTTTGTGAAATGGTATAAAGTGTTGACTACAAACCTATCCAGAACAAGCTGCTAGTTATTTAGGGACAATAAACCCATATTTTTTGAGTATATCTTTAGCTTGATTACCAGATAAAAACTGGACAAATTCCTTGGCAGCAGTAGGATTTTTACTGCTTTTGACCACAGCGATGGGATAGACTATCGGTGAGTGAAACTTATCATCGGCAGCAACTACAACTTTTACCTTATTGGAAATTTTGGCATCAGTGGCATAAACTAGACCGGCTTCGGCATTACCGGTTTCTACGGCTGCTAAGACTTGACGGACATTATTAGCAAAGACTAATTTGGGTTTGAGGCGATCGTAAAGTTGCAATTTCTTTAAAACTTGCTCTCCATATTGCCCTGCCGGTACGCTTCTGGGTTCACCGATCGCAATTTTTTTAATCTTGGCATCTGTTAAATTATAGAAGCTAGTGATGCCCACAACATCCTGAGCTACTACCAAAACCAGACGGTTATTTGCTAAATTGGTACGCGTCCCTGCTAAAAGCAATCCTTTTTGTTCTAATGCATCTACTTGTTTTTTACCTGCCGAAATAAAAATATCTGCTGGCGCACCTTGTTCAATCTGTTGCTGCAAAGCACCAGAAGCGCCAAAATTATAAGTAATATTCACATTTGATTTACTTTGTTGGTACAGAGGCTTAATTTCTTCCAGCGCATCTTTGAGGCTAGCAGCGGCTGACACAAGTATGTTGTTCGACTGGGCGACTACACGAGAAGGAGTAACTAGTGGTAAAATAATTGCTAGCAATAAACCAGCAATTGCTATACCCAAAAAGCCAAAAACTTGTCTTCTTTTCATGGAAAAAGCACTTTAGAGGTTTTTTTCATCAAATTGATGCTAGCTAGAATCCTACCAAAAATACCAAAATTTACCCAACTATATCGGTAAAATTTTTGTATCAGATGTTCATCGACACACCCCGCCAAATCTTCAAAACCCTATATTTCTCGTTGAGGTGTGTCGATGCCTTACAGGACAAGGGTTTGAGGTGTGTGTTTGACTTAATTTTTCACAAGATATATATTCTTTTTCAGATGTGTGTCGATTTGGCGGCTGAAAGCCTTGCGGGGCAAAGCGTTCTGAACGAACTCTTTACCGATTCCCTGAAATCGGAATTAATGGAAACGTGGGGAAATTACCAGAGGGCCACCAACCAGTATACTTTACCGATTCCCTGAAATCGGAATTAATGGAAACTGTTTTCAAAACGCTTTACCTAACTCACCAGGGTCCTTTACCGATTCCCTGAAATCGGAATTAATGGAAACGAAGTATGAGTGGATGGAGCAGCATCTGGCCAGCCTCTTTACCGATTCCCTGAAATCGGAATTAATGGAAACTCGCTGATGTGTCCACTGTAGGCAGCAATGATTTTGCCACTTTACCGATTCCCTGAAATCGGAATTAATGGAAACGCATCTGTGATATCGCCATCAGTGTTTTGAAAAGTGGCTTCCTTTACCGATTCCCTGAAATCGGAATTAATGGAAACTTCTTGCTGTTGAGATGCGGTGCAACATCACCACTTGTAGCCGCCTTAGCAAGGAATCCCCATAAAGCAAGAATCCCACGGCTTTTTGTTAAACTGAGCAAGAGCGATAGTTTAACAGCCGTGGGATTTTCAGTTATGCCTTCTCCATTTCCTGGTATCAAGTTTAAATAACAAAAATTGTGTCGCCAAGCCTTTTTCAAAAATCAGCCAATACCAACGTTGAATAAAATTTATCACTCTCTAAAAAATAGTGATGATTATAAAGTTTTACCGAGTAAAGTTGCTCAATTGGTATTTAAGCAAGTTGATAAATGCTTTAAATCCTATCAAAAAGCTAAGAAAGAATACGAGTTAAATCCAGGCAAGTTTTTAGGTGAGCCAAAGCTACCTAAATATAAACACTCTTCAAAAGGGAGAAATATTTTAGCTTTTAACAATCAAGCTTTTTCTAAAAAAGCCCTAAAAAAAGGTTTAATTTCTCCCTCTGGATTATCAGTGTTTATTAAAACCAAGCTTGCTGAAATTGAAGAAGTTAGGATTATCCCCAAAAATAATGTCTACATTATTGAAGCAGTTTATGAGCAAGAGGAACCCCCCGTAGTAACTAACAACAGAATCGCAGCAATTGATATAGGTTTAAACAACTTAGCTACTGTTAGCAGTAATTGTTTAGATTTTAAGACTTTTATTGTTTGTGGCAAGGCTATCAAATCGTGCAATCAGTTTTACAACAAAGTTAAAGCTAGTCTTCAATCTCAGTTACCTAAAAATCAAAAAGCGCAAAGTCAGAGCCAAGGCTTCCTTGGATCTGAACTTTGTAAGAGGACTTCTAGAAAAATAGAAGCACTAACACTCAAACGTAACAACAAAGTGGATTATTACCTCCACACAGCTAGTAGATTTATTGTTAATCATCTAGCCAGCCAAAACATAACGCATTTGATTATAGGTAAAAACGAGAATTGGAAACAGAGCATTAATTTAGGAAGTAAAAATAATCAAAACTTCACTAGTATTCCTCATGCTCGATTTATCCAACAAATAGAATATAAAGCTAAACTTGTTGGAATCAAAGTACAAATCAGCGAGGAGAGCTACACATCCAAATGTAGTTTTCTGGATTTGGAACCCATTAAAAAACATGAGCAATATTTAGGGAGAAGAATCAAGAGAGGTTTGTTTAGGTCTAAGTCAGGAAAAATCTACTCAGCAGATTTAAATGGTTCGCTAAATATATTAAGAAAGGTAGTTGGGGACTCTATCTTCGATAGAAACTCAATAGAGAGGCTTGTAGTTAGCCCAGTAAGGCTTACGCCTTACCAAGCTAGAAACATTTGATTATGTTTTTAGTAACTATGAATCCCTATTTGGAACATCCTTCTCTCTGGACAGGAATTCATCATACAACAACTCAAGAAAATACGAATTACGAATTACAAATTATTAGCCATCTCTAATAACTGTGCTTCGGTTAGCTGGTTAACTCCCAATGAAATGGCTTTTTCTAACTTAGAACCGGCATCTTCTCCTACTACTAAATAATCTGTTTTTTTACTCACAGAATCAGTCACTTTTCCGCCGGCTTTTTGAATCAATGTCTTTGCTTCATCGCGTTTTAAAGTTGGCAATGTACCCGTAATTACGAAAGTTTTTCCAGCAAATTTTTCATTAATATTATTAACTGTTTCTGTTGATTCTGTGGCAGTAAATTGCAATTCTTTTGCTTGCAAGCGTTCTATCAATGTTTGGTTGGCATCAATGCGAAACCACTGATAAACAGATTGAGCAATTTCAGCGCCAATGCCATAAATACCTTCAATATCTGATTGTTTCGCAGCTGCTAATTCTTCTACGGTGGCATATTTTTGAGTCAACAGTTGGGCATTGACGCTACCTACATGACGGATGCCTAAACCATACAATACCCTTGACCAAGGTTGGTTTTTTGATTGAGCGATCGCATCGATCAATTTCTCTGCCGATTTTTTGCCCATTCTTTCTAAATCATATAATCTTTCTTCTGTCAACTCATATAAATCGGCAACGGAATGCACCAAACCTTTATCAACGAGTTGATATACCAACTTTTCACCCATACCTTTAATATCCAAAGCATCACGGCTTACCCAATGTTCGATGGAACCTTTGAGAATGGCTGCACAGGAAGCATTGACGCAGCGAGTCACAGCCTCACCTGATTCTCGCACCACTGGTTGACCACACACTGGGCAATGGGTAGGCATAATAAAGGGTTCGGTGTCAGCAGGGCGGAGTTCTTTGAGTACTCTAACTACTTCTGGGATGATTTCTCCGGCTTTGCGGACAATTACAGTGTCACCGATGCGGATATCTAATTGAGCAATGCGATCGCTATTATGTAAAGTAGCGCGGGAAACTGTCGTCCCCGCCAGTTGTACGGGACGCATCTGGGCTAACGGCGTTAACGCCCCGGTTCTCCCCACATTCACAGCTATATTTTCCACACGGGTGGGTGCTTCTTCGGCGGGATATTTCAAAGCCACCGCCCAACGAGGAAATTTCTGGGTAAAGCCTAGTTGTTCTTGGAGTTTAAAAGCATCCAACTTGACCACTACACCATCAGTCATGTAAGGTAAATTCAGCCGTTCGGTATCCCAGTATTCATAATATTCTGCTACTTCTTCTAGGGAAGCACACAATTTATGGTTGGGGTTGACTCGAAAACCCATTTTTTCTAACAATTCCAACGCTTCCCATTGGGTATTGGCAATACTAGCGTCATCTCTACCGGGAATGTGCAAGGTGTAAGCAAAAAAATCTAGTCGCCGCTTAGCGACAATGCGCGAGTCTAGTTGTCTGAGAGTACCAGCCGCAGCATTCCGGGGATTAGCAAATAATTGTTCCCCTGCTTTTTGCCTTTCTTCGTTAATTTGTTTAAATACTTCCAACGGCAAAAAAGCCTCGCCTCTAACTTCCACCCTTTCTAAAATTTCTAAACCTTCAAAATTCAACCGTAGCGGAATTGAGCGAATTGTCCGAACATTTTGGGTGATATCTTCACCCATCACTCCATCACCCCTAGTTGCACCCCTGACTAAAATGCCATTTTGGTATGTCAAAGCCAAAGCAGAACCATCAATTTTTAATTCACTGACATATTTCACTGAGTCTAGTTTCGGTACTTGTCGCCGCCAACGTTGTTCCCAAGTTTGCAACTCACTGATGTTAAAGGCATTTTCCAAACTATACAGGGGAATGTTGTGGCGCACCGAAGTAAACTGAGTCGCTGGTTTCTCACCCACCCGCTGAGTAGGACTATCTGGTGTGGTTAATTCTGGATGCTGAATTTCTAGTTGTTGTAATTCTCGATATAACTGGTCATAAACTGCATCCTCCATTATGGGAGCATCCAAGACGTAATAAGCATAACTGGCTTGTTGTAATAATTGGCGCAGTTCTTCTGTGCGCTTTGCTAGAGTTTGAATTTGTGTCATCAGATTTTTGTAAAAAACTACGAATAAAACTTAAAGACGATAAAACCTGCCATAAGCAGGTTGTGGATGCATAACCTTAGACTGATAGTCGAATAGCCCTGGCTGGAAACAAAAACGTCTACTTTTATAGGGTACTAAATTTAATACCAATAGTCCCATTCATGGATACAGCTAATACCGTCCTAGATTAAGTCCGTCAAGTCTCACGAATATCTTTACAAAAGATTCATTTTAGGCAACTAATCCTGATGAAAGTGTCATAATTGAAGAATGTGCTGTTCAAGCTTGAAATATTCCCCTAATTACTATCTGTCTTCATCTCCCAAAAATTTTTACACTAGACAAATAAATACTACAACTTGTATTATAAAATTAGTTTCGACTACAAATACTACAATGTTATCCACCATCAGGAAATTCTCTTTAACCATTGATACCATGATGCATCGTCAACCAAGCAAGGGTTCGGGGACAGGATTTGGCGCGTCTGTTTTTGAGGAAAGGTATCGGTTATTGGTGGGTCAATATGCCAGTGAAAGCATAATTAGAGCCATCGGTCTAGCGCTCAATTCACATGGAATTTTTCACAGCGGGAGGTGCAACAGTCTCATAGCACCCATAATCAGGCAAAACGTATCAACTACCTGACCCCCGCTTTTGACAACCAAAAGTGGGGGTTATTTTTTTGAGGAGCCTTTTACACATGCAAGTCCAGCAGCAAACTCAGCAACCACACATACTACAAAATTCGGTGGTGGTCTTTTCCAAAAACTACCTACCATTAGCACGTATCAACATCAAACGAGCAATAGTACTGTTAGTTACTGGTCAAGCAGAATCATTGGATTTTGGCAGTACAAAGCAGTGGGAAGTTCGTTCGCCTAGTGTTGTACTACAAGTTCCGGAACATATTCGTTTGACAACGGGTAATCCAGAACGACACTGGAAAGTACCACCTGTAAATCGTCGTGAAGTACTAAAGCGCGATAACCACACTTGTCAATACTGTGGTAGCAGCAAGCGTTTAACCCTCGACCATGTGATACCTCGTTCCAAGGGTGGACAACACAGCTGGGATAACGTTGTCACAGCTTGCGAAAAGTGTAACTCAACCAAAAGCGATCGCTTACCTCATGAAGCTTCTATGGTACTCAAAACCAAGCCCAAAGCTCCAATTCATCCCGCCGTCGCCTTTGCAGAACATTTTTGGAGCGTACAACGGCTGAATGAAAATGAGTAATAAGGGAATTCCAGGTAAAAAATATTCTACAGAAGATTGTTGACTGTTGACTGTGAACCGTCAAGGCTTTCACTGGAATAATTTATTTTCTGGAGTTCCTAAATTAATGCGCGCTCAAAAAGCATAACTACACTGGGGTGGTTGTTGACAGTTAACAGTTAACAGTTAACTGTCAACAATTTAGCTAACAAATCTTCTTGAGATAGTGCCGCAGCATTGCGAAATTTTTCATTTGCTTGCACAACTAGTTTTGATTAACGAACCGCCAAGAGCGCCAAGGACGCAAAGAATAAATTAAAGAGAAACTTTGTGTAAGTTGTGAATTTATATCTATTTCTAGTAACCCATAACGCTCAATATCCTATTGATATTACATTCTTCCTTTGCGCTCTTTGCGTCCTTGGCGGTTCGTTTACTTATTACTTCTTCACTTAACAAATTACTATGCAACTTCTTATAACTGTGCAGATTTACTATTAATTCCCATCCAAATTTGTTCTTCTGGCGACAATTGATATAATTGTTGTTGAAACCAATCTTCAAATTTTTCTTGCAACAATCTTTGGCGCATAAAATCATCTAACTGTGCAGAAATTATTTTTTCCACACGGACAATTACCCATGAATTTCCAAAAGCTACGGGTGGTTGAACTACACCAACTTGACTTGTATAAAGAAGTTGAGCAAAATTTGGAGTCATACTACCAAATTCCACTGGGCCGATAATGCCGCATCTATCAGCTTCCGAACCTTGAGAATATTCTCGTGCCAGTTCAGCAAAGGAAGATTCTGCTTCTGCAATTCTGAAAAATAGCTCGTTAGCAATACTTTTATTGTCGGTTTGAATCAAAGAATAAATCACTCGGTCTAAATATCTTTTGCGTTGGAGAAAGTAAGATTCTATTTGATGTCCCCAAGTTATTTGTTTGAACTTTTCTACTCTCAGCTTTCGGGTTGCCAAAAGTTCTAATTGTTCTTGATTTAAACAATAACGTAAACACCAATTTTGTATTTGTTCTTCTGTTGTCAAATCCCAATGCTGATAAAATTGTTCTAGGGAATGAGATGTTTCTGCTGGTGTGCAGATGATTGGTGCGTTGGCGTAGCCCGTCGTAGACATCGCCGATTCAATTACCCTCTGTGATAACAATTGCGGTATCAAGTTGTAGGCAACTAAAACAGAAATCGTTTCTCTTGGTATGTCAGCGTAGCCTAACCCAGGCATTCCACTATTTATTTGTATAACTTTAGTCATATTAGTAGAAATATTTAATCGTTGACTGTTGATTGTTGACTGTTGACTGTAAACGGTTAGCAGTCAATAAACCTAACATGTAATATTTCATAAATCATTTGGGATTTTTATATAATGCTTGCAGCATTTTGATAATTAAAAGCATTACCTGACAATGCTTTTAATTATCACCAACTAATGCTAAGCAAAAGTGGTGGTGAAGTGGTCAAAATTCAAGGTGTAGCCAGTATTGCCACTAAATTGCTGGACTTGTAAGAAGTAATCACCAGATAAGTTGATGTTGGAAATGACATCAGCCGTAGTACCACCTCTAGTAGAACGTGCAATTTCCTCGCCTGGGTCAACAATGCGATTGTTGTTCAAATCCTGAACCAGTCGGATATCGGCATCAGCGAGAAGTCCGCTGAGTCTAATGTTGACACCTTCAAATAATCCTAGAGAGAACTTGTAGGTATCTGTGGTATCGCTATCATTGATTAAACTAGAGCGAGTAACATCACCAGACAAATTACCAAGTTCAAATTCTTTAGGTAGAAGATTGCTGAAACCAGCTGTGGAGTTTGGTGTAGTGGCAGATACAGCAAAATCGTAAGTTACAGTACCGGAACTACCAGGAGCAAAGCGACGGACTTGGGCAAAATAAGTACCTGTGGTTTCCCGATTATTGATGGATTCATCTCTGTTGCTAGAATTAGCAGAAAAATCAACTAATTGGTCGCCGGAATCAAAGATACCGTTACCGTTGTCTCGAAAAAGAAGTAACTCGGCATCATCACCAGTGCTGATATTTGTTAAAGACACATTAATGTTTTTAGTGCCGCTAATTTGAAATTTAAAGACATCAGTAGGATCGGATGTAGTTAAAGTGGTGTTATTTCTCACAATTGGGGTAGTGCCTACTGTACCAAGATTAAATGTAGCCATTTGTTTGTCCTTTAGTTTGGTTGTTGTTAATAATGTGGTTAGTTAATACTAATTATTGAAAATTAAGCAATATTTAGAAAAAAACAGTAACTTATTGCTGCATTAATCTTTAATCCTAATTGGTATTAATGTCTGCCACAATTATCAATACGTGTAAAACTAAAATTTATGCAAGATGCTATATTTTTGATGTTGAAACATTTTCCTCCTTAATCTCATCTTATAAAGATGGAAAATTAGAAAATATGGTGAAACATTATAGGGGCGAACAACCGTTCGCCCCTACAAAGAATTAATGGTTCAAATAGATGAAAAATGTTGTTAGCAAAATAATCTTAGATCAACACAACATCTGTATTAATTGAGAAACCAGCAGGTTTATTTTCCAGAGTTGCAAATACTTGTCCTTGGTAAGACAAACCACCAGTGATGTTGTTATAGCTGAACTGACTGACGTTACTAGCACCAAAGCCAATTTTGCTAACGAGAATTTTATCTCCCTGTGCGTATTGGAAATCTTTGATAATGTCTATGCCGTCGAGTTTAGATTCAAAGTAAAACTTGTCTGCGCCTAAACCGCCAGAGAGTATGTCATTCCACTTACCACCAGCAAGATAGTCATTGCCAGCATCACCATAGAGTGTGTCATTTCCAGTACCACCATAAAGGGTGTCATTACCTTCATTGCCATAACCAACTAACGGGGTGGATGTGCCACGACCATCGAGTAAGTCATTACCTGCACCGCCTGTAAACTGGACACTGGTGATGCTAGTGCCAGCCAAGCTGTTAACATCGAAGATATCATCGCTGCCTTGACCGTTGACTTCAAATTTTTCGGCAGTGTCTACAGTCAATGTAAATGGTACTAAGTTTAAGCGGTCAAAGATGGCTCTACCTTGGGCATCTTTTTGTAAGCGGAAGGTATCGCCAGCAGCAGCCGCACCATTGACTTCGATTACATCATAGCCAGCGTTACCACTCATTTTATCGCTGCCATCGCCGTTATTCCAAATCAGCCTATCGTTTCCGGCTCCACCTACAAAGATGTCATTACCGCGATCGCCAATTATGGTATCGTTGCCATCACCACCTGATAACCAATCAATGCCGTCACCACCGCGCAACAAATCGTTACCACTATCGCCCCAAAGACTATCATTCCCAGCACCACCATCTATAATATCGTTGCCTGCTAATCCAGAAATGCTATCGTTGGCATCAGTACCCGTGAGAATAGGGTAGTATATTCCGTTTTGAATTGTGCCGTTGTCGTTGAAATTAGTACCAAATTTAGTGACCATGTATATTTTCCTTAGGCTATGGAACCTTACACCTATCGATACGTGGGTTACTAAGGTTTATGCAGGGTAATAGCAATACGACTTACGCAAAATTATGAAGAAACAAACCGCAAAGGACGCATTCGCGCAGCGTCTCGTCAGAGAAGAACACAAAGGAATAAGAATTTCAGAGAGTTTTTGCCTGAGTATCAATTTTTAACAAGCGTGCAATTGAGTTGTGAGGCGACGCAATTGAGTTGTGAAGCGACGCAATTGAGTTGCATTGCAGCGATCGCCTAAAATAAAAACAAGAGTAGAGGTGAGAGCGATGGTTTCCCAAATCGAATCTTCTGCACCTGCGGAGATTATCTATCCAGAATCCGATGGTCAGCCAATGGCAAATAATACAGAACACTTTGAAATTATTGTGCTGATTAAAGGTAATTTAGATATTCTCTTCGCAGAGGAACCAAATGTTTTCATCGCCGGCGATTTATTTTGGTATCCTATTGAAGGCAATAATAAGATTAAATATGCACCCGATGTAATGGTTGCCATTGGTCGCCCAAAAGGTCGTCGTTCCTCTTATAAACAGTGGGAAGAAGCAAACCAACCGCCCCAAGTAGTATTTGAAATCCTCTCGCCAGTGAACACACCAGTAGAAATGGCTCGGAAGCTGCTGTTCTACAATCAATACGGTGTAGAAGAATATTATATGTACAACCCGGCAAATAATGAACTACAAGTTTGGTTACGGGGTGAATACGGTTTAGATTCAGTAGATTTCGATCAAAAATGGATTAGTCCGCGCTTGCAAATTACCTTTGATGTCTCTGGCGAAAACTGGCAACTTTCCTACCCAAATGGTAAGCCCTTTACAACATTTCGAGAATTAATGGCACAGTCTCAAGTTGCACAACAACAAGCCCAAGTTGCACAGCAACAAGCCCAAGTTGCACAACAAAAATTGCAACAAGCAGTACCGAGACTACTGAGTATAGGATTAAATAGAGAACAAGTAGCCGATGCTTTAGGATTGACTATAGAAGATGTAGAAGCGATCGCCATGAACCTCTAAATTGAAAATAAAGTGTTGACTGTTGACTGTCAACGGTGAACAGCCTACCAATTTTATCTAGAGCCGCACAACTCCAAAAACTTTGCGTACCTACCCTGCGGGTTCCGCCTTTGGCGGTATGCGTTTACCTTGGCGTTACTCTGCGTTAAAAAATATACAATTATGATACTAACAGATTTGATATTGGCGCTCTAATTCTTATATCTGTGTCAGAATTTTTCTTAAATGTCTTATCTGTCCTTGCATCTTGGGTTTATTACTGCAAAATAGAAGAGATTGGTAAAAATTATTTCTTTCTCATAAATTTGCCAAAAAACTTGTAAAACACTGTAAATCTAACTAAGCTAGATTACTGAATTAATTCATGAACTTAACACTTTCAGAACAGTACGAATTTGTACCGCGTTTTTTTAGTCTGGCGATCGCAAATATTCTTTCCAATCTGATGATACCTCTAGCAGGTTTAATCAGTGTGGCTTTTTTGGGTCATTTGAAAGAAATCGACGCCTTGGCGGGGGTTTCCATTGCGAATATTTTATTTGGCCTCGTCTATTTGATTCTTGAATTCTTACGCATGGGAACCACTGGGTTGACAGCTCAAGCTGTGGGAGCAGACGATGGAGAGGCTGTACTGCTAGTGGGACTACGCAATGGCTTAATCGGCTTGGTTTTGGGTATTGCTGTAGTAGCTTTGCAGTATCCTTTACGAGAAATAGGTTTTTCGGTTTTGAGTGGTGATGTGGCCATTAAAGCTGCGGGTATCGAATATTATAACGCTCGGATTTGGGGAGCGCCTGCTGTTTTACTCAACTTTGTTCTCATCGGTTGGCTGTTGGGACGAGAGGAAAATGGTAAGGTTTTGATACTTTCAGCTATTGGTAACGCAGCCAATATAGTTTTAGATTACATATTTATTATTCAATGGGGTTGGAACAGTACGGGGGCTGGAGCATCTCAAGCATCTAGTCAATATTTAATGTTGTTTATTGGCATCATCTTAGCTAGTCAAAAAGTTCAGTGGCAAGAAATACGAGCAGTGTCTCCACAAATTATGGATTTGTCTGCTTTGAAAAATACTTTATCTCTCAATAGAGATATTATGCTGAGAACTATCACTGAAGTGTCTGTCTTTGCATTTTTTAGTAATTTAAGTGCCATGATGGGTACGATAATTTTTACCCAAAATTCTTTATTGGGTCAAATCGCACAGCTAAATGTTTACTTAACTAATGGACTGGGATTTGCTACGGAAACTTTAAGTGGAAACTTTAAAGGTAGTGAATCAAAAGGAAAATTTCTACCTTTACTAAGAGTTTCAGTTGCAAGTAGTTTGTTTATTGGACTGAGTATAGCAACAATTTGTATTTTCTTCCCTCAACCACTGTTTGGAATATTAACGAACCACACTGAAATTACGGCAAATATTGACAATTATATTTGGTGCTTATGTTTCATACTGGCATTCAATTCAGTTGCTTCAATGTTCGAAGGATATTTCTTAGGTTTAGCAGAAGGTAAAATTGTTCGTAACGTCAGCTTTATCGCTACATTTTTTGGATTTGTCCCATCAGCTATAGCAGGTTGGTATTTCCAAAATAACTATATTTTGTGGCTTTCAATCATATTATTTATGTTTGCCAAAATGCTGACAATGCTAGTTTATTTACCAAAATCTTTGAGCTTTGATACTGAAGTCGATTCGCCTTCTCTGACAGCCGTTGAAAATTAAAGGAGAATTCAGAACTCAGAATTCAGAATTCAGTATGTGTAGGGTGTGTTATTGCGAAGCATAACGCACCATCTGATATCATGTACCCTTGATTAGGCAATAAGCAACAGGATTATAAAATAGTAAAGTGTAGGTAATTTTGTTCAAAAATCAAATAAAGTTTCCATATTAAGGTTATCAACAGTCAACAGTCAATTATTTTTATAATAATTAAAAGCTTAAAAAATAAAGATAATTTCTATAAAATTATTTCTTTACCATATACTAAATTAAGTTGATGCAATTGTAATTAAAATGAGAGAACCACCAGGGGCAGACATAATTATTATCAACAGTCAGCAGAAAGTTTTACTTGTACTTCGAGACAACAAAAGCTCTATTCCTTTTCCTAACACTTGGGCATTGTTGGGAGGATTCATCGAAGAAAATGAATCTCCGGAAGCAACGATTCGCAGAGAATTAGTTGAGGAAATGGAATTAGAATTAGGCGAGATTAAATTCTTTAAGTCTTATTTTTGGCAAGAGTGTGACGAACATATTTTTTGGACACGCCTCGATTTAGATATTTCTCAAATCACACTGCATGAAGGTCAAAAGTTAGCATACTTTAGTCGAGAAGAAATCAATCAACTTGAATTTGCTTCTCACTACGATCGCATTTTGGTTGATTTTTATGATTTCTTGGGAAAAAATTTAGAATTAAGTATTGGTTAAAGATGATGAAAAGTTCAGTTGAAGAAAAATTAAAAAATACATTACCAAAAGATATTGCTGAGGGGTTAGAGCAGGCTTTAAATTATTTACCTGGAGGAAAAACAGCAAAAATAGAAAAACCGGAGTCTGAAGGATTATTTAATCATATTTTATTCATTACAATAGCAGGCGATCGCTACGTTTTTCGTGCCAGACGAGATGTTTCCACTGAAGCCGGTGATGCTTATATGCAGTATATGTATGAAGCTACTGGTTTTATTCAAAATGGCGGTTCCTTTAAACTGAGAAATATTGCTGATGAAGTTGATTTTCTCCAACGGGCTTTAGCTGCTGGTTTACCAGTTCCCAAATTCATCCATGCAGCTGAAGATTGGATGCTAATTGAATATGTCACAGGCAAAACCTTATGTGAGTTTTTAGAAGCTGGAGAAGTAAAATTTCTGCCGAAAATTTTACAGGAAATTAATTTAGCTCACAGACAAGGAATCATTTATGCCGACCGTTGGGGCGGTAATGAAATGATTGATGATGAAGGAAACGTGCGAATGATTGATTTTGATATTGAATGGTTTTATCAAGGCGGTAATGACGGCACTCTTGAAGCATTAGAAATGGCATGGACTATTTTTAATGCCATGAGGGTGACAAGCAGACGCGATGATTTATTAAAAATCGTAGAAATTGAAGTTTTACCTGCAATCAAAACCTGGGGCTATGACATCGCCAAGATGAAAAAGTTCATTGAAGGTTTATGCAACTTTTATCTCGATCCCAATAAGCCAAGTAACGCTTGGTCTTTACCAAACAGTTTGTATATTTCAATGCCAGAACCAGCAAATCGTTTAGTGGCGATGTTTGCTGAAGCTAATTAACATCTACAGCATATTTTACGTAGAGAGACGTTATGTATAACGTCTCTACAGCTGCAATTTAAATTAGGGCGTTGCTGATTTAATTTATAAAAACAATTGATTGTACATAATATAAAAATCCTTGTAGAGACGTTGCATTGCAACGTCTCTACATTGCATTGCAACGTCTCTACTTAAAGTTAATTTCCTTCATCACTTTCACGTTATAGTAACGAGAATCTGTGAGAGAATTGGGGAGTTGATTAGCTTTAAATGCTGAAGCTAAATCTTGAATTGCATTTTCCACTGTATGTGAAGGTACAAATCCCAATTCTTGCTTGATTTTCTCTGAGGAAATATGGTAAGAACGTGTATCATTTGTGGGTGTAGTAACAATTTGTACAGACTCTCCCACAACCTCACGAGTCATCTCTGCAATTTCTGTGACTGTATAATTTTCATATCCCACATTGAAAATTTTACCGTCGATCGCTTCATCAGGCCATTGCAGAGAGTTGAGATAAAGTTGCGCCATATCTTGAATATGCAGACTTGGCCGCTTATTATCACCACCAAAAACTGTAATTTTACCGTTATTGATAGCTTGGTTTGTAAAAATATTGACTACTAAATCTAGTCGCTGGCGAGGAGAGTAACCGCATATTGAAGCTGGACGCACTATGAAAGTCACGAATCCTGGTTCTCGTTTACTTAGTAAAACTTCTTCGCATAAAGCCTTATAACGAGAATAATCTGTTAAAGGCATTAGCGGCAATTCTTCGGTGACATTTTCTGTTTCTTTAATACCGTAGACGCTAGCAGAAGAAGCATAGATAAATCGCTTAACACCCGAATCTTTTGCCACATCTACCAAATCGAAAAAGGCATCGTAATTAATAGAACGTCCTAAATCTGGGTCTAATTCAAAACTCGGATCGTTGGAAATGCAAGCTAAATGAATTACTGCATCGCATCCCGGCATAATTTTTTCTAGAAGTTGGCGATCGCGGATATCGCCTTCAATCTCCTCTAAGTTAGGATTATCTTTAACACCAGCTAATACATCTTTGCCATAAAGATACAAATCCAGCACCTTCACTGCATATCCAGCTTGTAAAAGCTTAGGAACTAAAATAGCCCCCACATAACCAGCGCCACCAGTCACTAAAACTTGTTTAATTGAACTCATAAATTAGCTCCTTGATAATTTTTGGAAGAAGAATTCTATCTTCCTAAAATGTGCAGATTGTTTTGGCAAACTTGAGTAATCGCGCTTTTTCTACAGGCTTTTCGTTACCTAAAATATTTGCAGCGATCGCTCCTGCTAAATTTCCTAAAAACGATCCCAAGCGCAAAGGTAAATCTAATTTGGCGCTCATACTAGCTAAAGCAAAAAAGGCATCTCCCGCCCCTGTGGTGTCTTTGACTTGTTGTGTCATCGCTGGGGTAAGTTGCATTTCTCCGTTGGCTTGAATTGCCAAAGAACCCGCAGCCGCCAAAGTTAACCAACCTTGTTGCGCCCCTAAATGATATTGCAAACGTTTTAATAACTCTTCCCGA
This sequence comes from Nostoc sp. 2RC, assembly GCF_014222165.1. NCBI lineage: Bacteria > Bacillati > Cyanobacteriota > Cyanophyceae > Nostocales > Nostocaceae > Nostoc > Nostoc sp. 2RC. Next base: position 2,031 of record NZ_JACKZU010000056.1, on the reverse strand, counting down.
TTTCCGTGGCGGTTGGAAAAGGCGAGACGAATTTCTTGTTCGTCTATACAAAAACTATCGGCTCGTTGATATTTACTAATCAAGTTGTAACCGTAATTAGCACTGTTGGTTTGACAATTTAAGGCAAGAAATGGTGCTTGGTTTTGAATCAATTCAATAGCCGATGCATCAATCAATCCATGACCATAATCTGCCAAAATTACTAAATCACAATTTTTGAGCAACTTTTCCCAAGAATCCAATAATTTTTGACGTTCTTCGGGTATCAATCCCTCTTCATTCATGGAGTTAATCGCAAATAGTTGCGTATAACCTTTGTTTGTTCCCTGTTGTTCGATATAACGACGCTTGGTGACAGTGGAATAATTTTCTGCACACTGCAAATTTAGATGCAGGGAACCATTTATATGATTGGCTATTAAGCGATGCACATCTGGTTCGCCACCGATGGCGCTAGCTAAAGTTACAGACTTAGCGAAACTCGATAGGTGACGAGCAATGGCAAAGACTCCTCCCAAATGCTGTTCTTTTTTCACAAAGCGAGTCGCTGGCGCTCTCCCTTTGGAAGTTAAACCTTGCACAGTGCAATGAACAAATTCATCAATAATAATATCGCCAAGTACTAAAACATTGAGATGCTGCATTGCATCTACAGCATTTGTAATTTGCTCAAAACTATACTGCTGACTAAAATCACTGGCGTAATTTTTTAATTCGGAAGGGAGAACATCAAGATAATTATTAATTAACCGCGTTGAACTAAAAGTAATTTCTTGGGTATAGCGAATGTCACCGCCATAAGCTCTAACTTGGGCAATTTCTTTGTCAATGTTGTGGGTTACATCTTTTTCGGTTTGTGCGTATTCGTCTCCCTTGCAATAAATATGGGGACGTACTTTTTCAATTACTTCTAAAGCCGTTATCGCCGGAGTTAAAATCACATAATCAACACAAGCTAAAGCAGCGATGGAACTTAAACGCAATTCATCAGAAAATATTGGTCTTCCTGGCCCTCGGTTAATGTAGGGAGTTGCAGTTAAAGAAACTACTAACAAATCTCCCATTGCTTTGGCTGCTTGCAGGTGAGCAATGTGTCCGGGGTGCAGCAAATCAAATACACCATTGCAAAGAACTATTTTGCGCCCCTGTTGTCGGTAGACAGCAAATACTTCTGCACAGGTTTCAAAGTCAAGGCTTTTTTCAGTATTGATTGCTAGTTTCATGGAATCCTAAATTTGATGGTAATTACATTCAGCTAATTTGTGTCGAAGTTACATCAGCTTAAGATGCTTGAATTTCATGAAAACTCAGATAGTTATTTGCATCTCTACTAGGTAAAGCACCTTTGACTAAGCCATCTATAATGCAATGACAAATACATAAATGCATAATTTCTGCAAAACCATAAGACATAGTTGGTACATAAAAATTCAGATGTCCCAACTGACGCAAAGGATTATTAGGTTGGAAGGCTGAAAGGGTAATTACATGACAACTCATTTCCATTGCTTGGCGAACACCCGCGAGGATATTTGCTGATTGTCCAGAGCTACTAATTGCAAATAAAATATCTCCTGATTGAGCAAATGTAGAAATTGGTTTGCTGAAGACTTGCTCGTAGCCAAAATCATTACTAATGCAGGTAACTAAAGCACTATCATTAAAAGCGATGGCTGGAATATTACCATTGCGCCAAAAATCAATGGCTTGATGGCTAGCTACAGTAGCACTACCTCCATTTCCAATGAAAATAACTTTTCGCTGCTCTTGATGTTGCCGATTGATTAAATCAGCAGCTAGGTTAATCCCCTGAGAATTTGTGAAAGATTTTCCTTGGGAATCTGTTACCTGAAATTTTTCTCCAAGATTAGCTAATTGATGAAAGTAATCAGTAGAAAAGGAGTATAGTTGCTGCTGCACTGAAGGCATTGATTTTACCTAAAAATTACATTTCTGAGCAATGCTTTTTTATTTTTTATCAAAATAAAAAAGATTTTTTATAGTTAGTTTATTTTTTAATAAAAATTAAAC